>DASULD010000223.1:0-3190 GCA_036278355.1 Sphingobium sp. | reverse complement strand
GGCGAAGGATTGCCTGCTGAGCCGAAGATCTTCGGCTATCATGGCGACGGGGAGCGGCTCGCGCGGATCGTCAATGCGATCGCCACGGGGGAAATGAAGATGCCCGTTTCACGGACATTGGCCCTGGCGCACGCGGCGGAGGCGCACCGCCTGGTCGAGGACGGCGGCGTGCGCGGCAGGGTGATCCTGATACCTTGATCCTTGAAAGCCGAGCCGGCGGCCCTTCTGCGGGGCCGCCGCCTCTCGGCGCGTCAGGAACAGGACCGCATTTTCAAGCGGGACATCTGTTCGATCAGGGCTGGTTCGCTACCTGAATGCCCTGAAGAAGCCGGTCAGTTCTGCAACGAAAATGTCAGCCGCATTCTGTGCCGGGAAATGCCCGCCATGGGGATGAACCGCATAGCGACGCACATCATAGACACGCTCGAGCGTGCTGCGCGGAACGGGCGGAATCAGGTCGTCGGCAAACAGCATGAAACCCGCCGGAACCGTGATCCGCGTTCCCGGCGGGATCACGCTTTCATGCAGGAACCCGTACAGCCACATTGGCGCCGACGGTCCGTTGATCCAGTATATCATGATGTTCACGAGCAGATCATCGATCGGGAATGGCGGACCGCCATCGGCGGCGGGCGTGCTCCAGGACCTGAACTTGTCGATGATCCAGCTTGCCAGGCCCATCGGCGAGTCGGTCAGCGCCATCGCCATCGCATCGGGCTTATGGCCCTGGATCGCCTGATAGGCATATTCGGGATCGGGCGCCAAAGCGCGCTCGAGCCACTGCGCTTCCTCCGGGGTGGGGCCGGGGCCAGCAGGATCGGGTGCGATAAACCCGCCTGAAGTCGTGAACAGGAGCGCCCGCAGCCCTTGGGGCGCGAGCTCCGCGAGATGCCGTCCCGCCAGGCTGCCCCAGTCGGACCCGAAAATGACATAATGATCCAGTTGCAGCTCACTGCACAGCTTCTCCCACAGCGCGCTGATCTGCGCGGCCGATATCGGACGGGCGGGCGGCGGGGAAAAGCCATAGCCCGGCATGGATGGTATGATGACGGTGAAGGCATCCTCAACCGCCCCGCCATGTCGTTCCGGATGCGCGAGCCGGTCGATGACCCCGTCAAATTCGACGAAGGAACTGGGCCAGCCATTGAGCAGCACCAATGGCAGCGGGTCGGAGCCGGAGCCCGGCTCCACCACGACATGAATGTCCTGCCCATCGATGTTGACCATGCGCTGGGCAAAGCGGTTGAGGCGATGCTCGTGCGCCCGCCAGTCGAAACCCTCGCGCCAATGGTTCAGCAGCTTCGCCGCCGCTTCCAGCGGCATCCCGTGCCGCCAGCCCGCGCCGGTTTCGACGCGTGGCAAGCGGGTCCGTGCAAGCCGGTCCGCAAGATCGGCCAGCACGTCGTCGGCGACCTCGATCCGGAACGGACTGCCCGCCATCAGACAAAGTTCAGCGGCAGTAGCAGCCTGCCCTTCGATAGCATCAGACAAGGGCAGTCTCGATCTTTGCCATGTAGGAACGATAGGCCCTTGGCTCAGGGTCCTTGCGTGGATCGTGGAAAGGCAGCAACGCCTTGAGAATGCGGGGCAATGCCAGTTTCATCACCTTTCGGCCAACGGCTTTGGATCGTTTATGCATTTCGGCGGTCTGCTCAGGCGTCATGTTGAGTGCGTCCTGGGCGAGAAGATAATCCTTCACCATCGTCGACAAGCCGTGAAGGTGCTTCAGCTGGAAGAAGAAGCCATGGATGCGCTGAAAATAACCGACGCCGAACATGCGCGCGACGTCGTGGCAGACGGTACGATGCTCATATTCCTCCATCAGGTGCCACTTCCACAATGTAACGACATTCTGATCCGCATTGCCGATCAAATCCTCTATCTCGTCGAGCCAGACGAGAGCCATGGGCGGGCCGAGCGTCTCAAAGCCTTCGCAATAGGCGCACAGGAACTTGAACGACTTCGTGGCCAGCAGCCGTTTGAAATCCTTTTCAAAATGGCGTTCGAAATGGGAGACGTGATATCCCTCGCGCGGCAATATCGCGTTGAACGCGGCATGGAGCGCGGTGTGATTGCCTTCCTGGCGGATGAAGGTGCGAATGTCCGCCTTGAGCCGCGCATGCCTAGGATTGGAAGCGTCCAGCTTCGCATTCGCCTGGGACATGACACGGTTCAGAAAACGCTCGAGATGGGGAATCCAGAGCGACGAGGCGTTCATCTGCTGCGCGAATTCGCCATGGGGCGCCCATCGCGCGGAGGTTTGGGAAAAATCCACATCAGGCTTGCGAACACGCATGACAAACAAACCTCCGGCTCCATCCTTCCAACATACCAGTTTTCCGGCAACCGCCCCCGGCCATCCGGACTATGCGCGGGTCAGGAACGCCATGACCGCGCTTTCGAACGCGGCTTTTTGCTCGATCATCGCCCAATGGCCACATTTTGGGAAAATGTGCAGTTCCGCATTGGGAATGAGACGCAGCGGAAGCAGTGACCCGTCAAGCGGCGTGACCCGATCGTCGCGGCCCCATGTCAGCAGGGTTGGGGCCTGGATCTTCGGCAGATAGGCAAAGCTCTGGACGGCATCAGGCCCGGCCATCCCCTGCGCGATGGCGGCAAGGCCGGCGCGGGAGTAGATTTTCCGGTTGGTTTCCAGCGCCTGGGGCTGCGTCGCGGTCGTGAAACGCGCGTCGATCAGCTCTTCGGTCAGGATCGACTGGTCGTACACCATCGAGCGCAACCAGAGAATGATCTGCTCGCGCGTCGGATTGGCCACGAATTCCGCGAGCCGTTCGACCCCTTCATAGGGGAAAGGGTTGAAGATCGGCACGCCCACGCCGCCGATCGTCACCAGCCGCGTGACGCGATCGGGATGGGCGGCCGCCAGCCGCGCCGAGATCAGGCCGCCGAAGGAGTTGCCGACCAGGCTGGCGCGCTCGATCTTCAGGCTGTCCATCAAATGGATGACGGCGTCGATCGTGCCTGCAAAGGGGTCGCCGGCGATAGCCGAACTTTCGCCATATCCCGGAAGGTCAGGGACGATGCAGCGGAAGCGTTCGGCGAAAACCGGGGCGTTACCGGAAAAATTGCGCCATCCCGTCACGCCTGGCCCCGACCCGTGCAACAGCAGCAGGGGCGCGCCGTCGCCCAGATCGTGATAGGCGATCTGGCCTTCGCCAAAGGGTGTCGT
>DASULD010000222.1:0-5954 GCA_036278355.1 Sphingobium sp. | reverse complement strand
CCACAGTGAAGCCGAGTTATTCTCGACAGAGAATCTGGCCGTTTTCGTGCCGCCAACCAAGGGCGGAGCCGCGTCTCTGACGTCAAGCCGGAAAAGATGCGCCGCGAAATGCCGCGGAACCGCGCGGCATTCACGTGGGATGCCCCCGAGGGGGTGAATTTGGTTTGCTTTGAGGACTGATTGGTGCGGTCGAGACGACTCGAACTTCCACGGCCTTTCGGCCACAACGACCTCAACGTTGCGCGTCTACCAGTTCCGCCACGACCGCACATCAAAAGGAAGCCGGCAAGCCCGGCACCTGGCAGGCGCTGGCCATTAGCAAAGCGATGGGTCCCATGCAAGCACCGTATTGGGGTTCTGAAATGCCCTCGGACAGCGGCGGCGGAAAGCACAAAAAATACTGCGACGGCCCGCGAAGCCCCTACCGTCCCCCGTCGACAAACGCGAGTGAGAGGTTTTCCGCATTCTTGGGAATGTCGAGGCGGCTCTCGTTGATACTGGCCTCTTCACCCGGCTTGAGTTCGTTTTTGTCCGCACGGGTCGTCCAGCTGAAAACGACGCGGTCCTGCCTATCACGCAACTGCACCTCTACGGGCGGAACGGGCAGCACACTCGATCCACTGTTCCGGATACGGGCGCTGAACGCAAAATATTCCGCGCCGCTCGGCAGGGTTCGGCGCTCGGCGCGCTTGGCAAGATAGAAAAGCAGGTCCGGCTCGTCATTATCGGCGAGCAAGCCTGCGCGCACGGCCCATTGCGGCGGTCCATAATAATACAGCGCGCCCCCGGCGCCGGCCACCACGACAAAGAAGACCGCTGCGGCATAGGTCCACAATCGTGCAGGATTGCGGCGGGGACGACTTGGGGTTTCGGACGCGTAGGCATCCTCGATGTCTGCGGTCTCACCAAACCAGGACTGACTTTCGCGCCGGTCGAATGTGTCGCTGTCGGCCGGTGCCGACGTGTCCGCGACAGCAGCCAAGTCACTGATACCGGTATCGTCACTTTCCGAAACACCGCGGGATTCCGGTGAGCGGCTCGGCGCGGGCGCGGGAGACGCGGCAGACGCCACCTCTTCTCGCGGAGCGAGCCGAACGCCATCCTGAAACCAGCTATGCTTGCAAGCGGCGCAGCGCACTTGGCGCCCGTTCACCCCGATGGCTTCATCCGGCACGATATAGCGCGTGGCGCAACTGGGGCAGACGAGGATCATGCACCTTATTAAGCGCGCTCGGGACTCGGGCGCAAGTCACGACTGACACCCGCGCTCGTTGGCGTGCCACTCGCGTGCTCGGGCTTTACGGGCGGTTGGGCTTGTGCGATGGACTTTGCGGGGGATCAGGGCGGGACCGGCGCTTCGCGGACATGAGCAATATCATCCAGTTCGAGAATATCGGTCTGCGTTATGGCGCGGATGCCGAAGTCCTCTCGGACATCAATTTCTCGCTCGCAACCAGCGGCTTTTATTTCCTCACCGGCGCATCAGGCGCGGGCAAGACGTCGCTTCTGAGACTCCTCTATCTGGTGCAGCGCCCGACGCGCGGCGTCCTCAAGCTGTTTGGCGAAGATGTGGTCATGATGCACCGCAGCCGCCTGCCGGGATTCCGCCGCCGCATTGGCGTCGTGTTCCAGGACTTTAGGCTCGTGCCTCATCTGTCCGCCTTCGACAATGTGGCGCTGCCGCTGCGCGTCTCCGGGATGAACGAGCGGGAAATTGCGGGCCCGGTCGAGGAGATGCTGGAATGGGTCGGCCTCGGCGGCCGGTTCGGGGCACTGCCCGCCTCGCTTTCGGGCGGGGAGCAACAGCGCGTTGCCATCGCCCGAGCGGTGATCGGCCGCCCCGATATATTGGTTGCCGACGAACCCACCGGCAACGTGGACCCTGACATGGCCAAGCGGCTGCTCGGCCTGTTCGAGGCGCTCAATCGTCTCGGCACCACCGTCGTGATCGCAACGCACGACCTGCCCCTGATCTCTCAGATACCCGGTGCGCAGTTGATGCGGCTGGATCGCGGGCGCCTGACGGACCCTACGGGAGGGCTTCGTTTTCCCCCTGGAACTTCTACCGTTGCGGCCGGTGAGGGCAGACCCCTGGGCAAACCCGAATGACAGAGGAAGAACGCGCCAGCGCACGCAAGGGATCGGCCGATACATACCCCGCCGGGTCGCCGCGCAACCGCTGGCTGCCTGAGGGACGGCGCGGACCCATGCCCTGGATCATAGCCATCATCATATTCCTCACGCTGCTTGCGGGCGCTGCCGCGTTGGGGTTGGCCCATGCGCTCATTCAGATGCGGGGGGAACTCGCGGGCGGGTACACGATCCAGGTGATCGAACCGAATGCCGAGCGACGAGCCGCTCAGGTCGCGCGCATCACCGCCTATCTGAAGACAGAAAGGACCGTGCGGACTGTCGCCGTCGTCCCGGAGCGGCAACTGCGCGAACAGATCGAACCCTGGATCGGAACCGGGACCGAGCCCGGCGAATTGCCCATCCCCGCTCTCATCGACGTCGACCTGGAACCCGGTACGCAGCCTGGCCGGATAGCGTCGATTGAACGAACGGTGACCGCGATAGCACCCGGAGCCCGCGTCGATGCTCACGAACGGTATCTGGCGCCTGTCGAACAGTTGATGCGGACTCTGATGTGGCTGGCGGCAGCCCTTGTCGCGATGATGACTGCGGTGACCGCTGCCGTTGTCATGCTTGTGGCACGAAGCTCGTACGAGACGCACCGCGCAACTATCGACGTGATCCACCTGCTGGGGGCCACTGACCTGCAAATCGCACGCCTGTTCCAGCGCCGCATCGCCCTTGACGTACTGTTCGGCGCACTGATCGGAACGGCGGCAGCCGTGAGCGTGCTCTGGTTTATGGGACGCAGCCTCGCTGCCACCGGTGCCGATATGGCGATGATGATCTCCGTGCCGTGGCGGCTGACGCCACTTCTGCTCGCCATTCCGATCTTGAGCCTGTTGCTAGCCGCTACGACCGCGCGCATCACGGTCAAGCGCGCACTGGAGCGCACGTTGTGACGGCGCGGGTGGGGGCGCTGGCTCTCCTTGTCTGGGCGCTGGGTTTCGTCTGGTTCGCCCTGCTGCTGCCGCAGCCGCTCGATGGGCGCACCACCGACGCCATCGTCGTCCTAACCGGGGGGTCCGGTCGGCTAAGCCGTGGCATCACTTTGCTTGAGGAGGGTGGAGCAAAGCGCATGTTGATCTCCGGCGTCGACCGCGCCGTTAAACCTCATGAACTTGCGGTCAGATATGACGCGCCGGACCGGTTGTTCGACTGCTGCATCACTCTGGGCCATGAGGCGATCGACACGCGTTCGAATGCGATCGAAACGGCACAGTGGCTGGAACGGCGTGGATATGACACGGTGCGGCTGATCACCAGTGACTGGCATATGCGCCGCGCGGCCTTTGAATTGCGTCAGGCCCTGCCGCCTGACGTGGTCCTCGTCTATGACGCCGTGCCGACCAGACCAGCATTCCAGACGCTTTTCCGCGAATACCACAAATATGTGCTGCGCCGGATCGCGGCCCTGATTGGTGTTTAGGGGTTTAATGCACGCCGTCTTCTGCCTCGTCCGGTCGGCACTGTTCGCACTGCTCTTCTATACCGGCACCGTGCTGTGGGTCACTGCGGCAGGAATAGTTGGAGCTTTGTCCGATCGGGCCATGCAACCCGTCGTCAACGGATGGGGCCGCTTCCATCGCATATTGTGCCGAGTAATATTGGGGCAGAAAATCCGTATCCTGGGCACGCTATCCGACGAAGCGGCCCTTTACGTGTTCAAGCATGAGTCGATGTTCGAAACCATCGACCTGCTTTGCCTGTTCCATAATCCGGTCCCTGTCGCCAAGCAGGAACTGATCGACATTCCCGGCTGGGGCAGGATTGCGCGCCAGTATGGAGCGATCGGTCTGCGTCGCGCAGAAGGAGCCAAGGCGCTGCGTCACCTCAAGGGGGAGGTTAACAAGGTGCGGGCCTCTGGCCGGCCGATCTGCCTTTTTCCAGAAGGGACGCGTGTACCACACGGTCAGCGACCGCCAATCCTTGCCGGATTCGCTGCTCTTTATCAGTTGATGGGTCTGCCGGTAGTGCCGATAGCCGTGGACAGTGGACGGCTTTCGCCGCGCAACAGCTTCATCAAGCGTCCAGGCCTCATCACCTACAAGGTGGGGGACGTCATCCCGGCTGGCCTGCCCCGCCGCGAGGCGGAAGCGCTCGTCCACGCGGCCATCAACGCACTCAATGACGAGCCCTTGACCTGAATCAAGGTGCGCGCCCAACGCCACTTGCAGACACCCGGCATGTTTCAGAAATTATAGATGATCGACGCGCGCGTCGCGGTGTCCGTTGGCTTGGTTCCGGCCGGCGGATTGCTCTCGGACATGACGTTGAATGAAAGGCGCGTCGACAGCTTCCGCGACAGGGCCGCAGTGAATGCGGTGTTCGACATCCAGGTGGTGTTCTCTTCTCCGCTGAGCGCGGATGCGTTCTGAGAGAACTGCATGGCAGGATTTACCTGCCAGCGATAGACAATCGCGGCGCGTACCGCCGCGTCCCGGTCTCTGCTTCCGTCCGTGAAGCTTGTCTGACGCAGCGCGGGACCCGCATCGATGTCGAGTGTCATGTTGTCGGTCTTGATTGGACGATAGCCAACGCCAGCAGATTCGGTAAACCGGCGGGCAAAACCGGCGAAGCTGTCCTGCTCCCACCCGACCAGACCGTAAACATACAGCCCGTCGTAAAACAGATAATCCAGCCCGTAACTGGCGCCGTATTTTTCCCGTGAGGTCGAGCCATTGGTACGCTGATAGTCGACCTTGGCCGCAAATTTATGCCGCGTTGTCATGCCGTCCCGGACCAGCGACAGCCCCAGCATGGCGCTGAGCTCTTCCGTGTTGCCACTGGTGACGCCAAAGCCCGCTTCGCCCTCGCCCCGCCAACCCTCGAGATAGTCCTGCGAGGCAAGTTTCGACTGCTTTTCGGCTTCCGCGCGGACCTTTGCCTCTGCGGTTAGTTGCGCACCCAGTGCGGCAATCTCGCCCTCAGTCTCCGGATTGGTCGCCTTCGCCACCTTGACCACAGCATCCAGCGTTGCCGCGTCCCCGCTGCGCGCTGCCTCTCGAATCATGGCCTCGACCGCCGGCGGAATGGCCGCATCGACGGGCACGGTTACTGCCACGGTGGCCAACATGGCGGCACGCACCAGCCAGGGGAACGGGGGCTTCATAATCATTGCGTCTCCGGACGTCCGGGGTATCGCCGGCACCGGCGTGGTCAAGTGAGACGCGTCAGCATGCCCGGTCAAGAAGATCGTCCGTCACCTCCATCAGCAGCAGCGGATCGCGTGCGCTGGCGAGGATCGCATCGACAAAAGCCTGGCGTGTCTCGGGCTCGTCATAAACCATTTTAGCGTCGAATGCTTTTTGCCACGTGTCGCGGTCCGGCCATTCCGCAACGCCGATGAAGCGGCAGCTGCCATCCGCCAGATCTTCCCGATGGAGGCGGGAGCCCAGACTGCCATATTTCTCCCGGATAAGCTCGGTTCCCCGGCGCCAGGCGGCACGAAATTGCTCTTCCTTGCCCGGATGCACCTTCCACCAGTAGGCGGCAATGAACATCGCTCTCTCCTTACGCAGCGTCCATTATTCCGGAATCCGCTTTCAAGGGCCAGCGGTCGACAACCTCATGACGAGTCATGCCGACAACGCTGCGGATAAGCAGAAACTCTCGAACGGCGTAGCGAAATTCCTGCACCGCGCGCGAAAAAGGTTCTCCTTTGCGGTGACAAAGCGTCTGGTGCGGGCGAAAGCGCCAGCCCAGGCGTAGGGGAACGGAGCCACGGGCCATGGCGTCGGCGATCGACCGCTGAAGCGCGAACAGGGCAGCAGGAGCGTTGTCGGGCACCAGCGCGACCGAGCGGCGACTCGCGGACAGTC
>DASULD010000221.1:0-7057 GCA_036278355.1 Sphingobium sp. | reverse complement strand
TATGCTGCGATACTGGAAAATTCCCTGTATTTTCCCTGCAGAACAGGGAAACCTCCTACCGAGACGCGTTCGCACTGGACTGCGGGCACCACCATTCCTTTTTGCGTTGTGACGTTTGCGGTGCCATCCGGCGCTGACGCGTGGATGTGCCGTCGGAAAGGCACCTCTGTTGAGTCCTGCTGGCTACAGCGCCTGTCCGGCCGCCCAGCCGCTGGCCCAGGCCCATTGGAAATTGTACCCGCCTAGCCAGCCGGTCACGTCTACCGCCTCGCCGATGGCGTAAAGACCGGGAACGCGCCTCGCTTCCATGGTTCGTGAAGAAAGACCGTCGGTGGAGATGCCTCCGGCTGTCACTTCGGCCTTCGCAAAGCCTTCGGTTCCATTCGGCACGAAAGACCAGTTAGCGATGCGGGACTGTGCCGCGCGCAGCTTTTTGTCGGAAAGGCTGCCGAGGTCGCCCGACAGATCGAGCCGTCCGAGCAACGCGTCCGCCAGCCGCTCCGGCAACCGTGCCGATAGCGTGCGCCGCACCGCTGTCCGCGGCCTCTGGCGCTTCTCTTCGAGTAACCAATCCATCTCCGCATCGGGCAGGAAATCCACAACGATCGGGGTCCGATGCCGCCAGTAGGAGGAAATCTGCAGCATTGCCGGCCCGGAAAGCCCGCGATGCGTGAACAGTGCGGCCTCGCGAAAGCCGACCTTGTTCCAGCGCACCTCGACATCGGCCGATACGCCCGAAAGCTCGCGGAACAGGGCATCGTCGGGACCGAGGGTGAAGGGCACGAGCGCGGGGCGCGGCTGCACCACCGGGAGCCCGAACTGGCGCGCGACGTCATAAGCGAAGCCGGTAGCTCCAAGTTTCGGGATCGAGGGGCCGCCGGTGGCGAGGACAAGCGCCCGCGCCGCATGGTCCTGCCCGCCGATCCTCATGTGGAACAAGGCGTCGCGATGAGCAATGTCTGTCGCGGCATGGCCAAATGTCATGTCGACGCCGGCCGCCGCGCATTCCCCAACCAGCATATCGACGATCTGCCGCGCGGAACCGTCACAAAACAGTTGCCCCAGCGTCTTCTCGTGCCAGGCGATACCGTGGCGATCGATCAGCGCCAGAAAGTCCGAAGGCGTATAGCGGCCCAGCGCGGACCGGCCGAAATGGCTATTCTCCGAGAGATAGCGATCGGCAGTGGTATACAGGTTGGTGAAATTGCATCGTCCGCCGCCGGAGATCAGGATCTTCTTGCCGGGCGCATCCGCGTGGTCGACCAGTAGCACGCGCCTGCCCCGCGCCCCGGCAATCATCGCGCACATCATCCCCGCGGCGCCCGCACCCAGCACGACGGCGTCCCAAGGGCCCTGACCGCTCACGCGGCCATGATGCTTTTGGCGACAGCTTCGGCCACCTTGATGCCGTCGATCGCGGCCGAAAGGATGCCCCCTGCATAGCCCGCGCCTTCGCCCGCCGGAAACAGCCGCTCCGTATTGAGGCTCTGGAAATCCTTGCCCCTTGTGATGCGAAGCGGCGAGGACGTACGCGTCTCGACCCCGGTCATTACGGCATCCGGGTGATCGTAGCGCGCGATCTGCCGGCCGAACACGGGGAGCGCCTCCCGCATCGCCTCGATCACGAAATCGGGCAGGCAGCGGGAAAGGTCCGTCATCGTGACGCCCGGCTTGTAGGATGGAATGACCTCCCCCAGGCTCGTCGACGCCCGCCCGACAAGGAAATCGCCGACCTTTTGCCCTGGCGCCGAATAATTGCCACCACCAGCCTCGAAGGCGAGCGATTCCCATTGCCGCTGAAACGCGATTCCCGCCAACGGTCCGTCGGGATAATCCCGTGCCGGATCGATGCCCACGACGAGGCCTGAATTGGCGTTGAACTCCGCACGCGAATACTGGCTCATCCCATTGGTGACGACACGCCCCGCTTCGGATGTTGCCGCGACCACCCTGCCGCCGGGACACATGCAGAAGCTGTAGACGGTGCGCCCGTTTGCGCAGTGATGGGCAAGGCTGTACGCGGCGGCCCCGAGGTCGGGATGCCCCGCGCAACTGCCGAAGCGCGCCCGATCGATCCAGCTTTGCGGATGCTCGATGCGCACCCCGATCGAAAAGGGCTTGGCTTCGAGGTGAACGCCCCTGTCATGCAGCATCTCGAAGGTTGGGCGGGCACTGTGGCCCACAGCGAGCACGACGTGATCGGCTTCCAGGACCTGCCCGCCCTGCAGGTGCAGCCCGCGCAGGCGCTGGTGACCGTCGCCCAACTTTTCGAGCTCAAGGTCGTCAACGCGGGTTTGCCAGCGATATTCGCCGCCCAGCTCCTCGATGGCCCGGCGGATGCTCTCCACCATCGAGACAAGGCGGAAGGTACCGATATGGGGGTGCGCTTCCCACAATATGTCGTCCGGCGCGCCCGCCTTGACGAACTCCGCCAGCACCTTTCGGCCGAGGAAGCGAGGATCCTTCACCCGGCAATAGAGCTTCCCGTCAGAGAAGGTGCCCGCCCCGCCCTCGCCAAACTGCACGTTACTGTCGGGATTAAGCACACCACGGCGCCACAGGCCCCAGGTGTCCTTCGTCCGCTCTCGCACCACCTTGCCGCGATCCAGGATGATCGGGCGGAACCCCATTTGCGCGAGGATAAGTCCGGCAAACAGGCCGCACGGCCCCGCGCCCACCACCACCGGGCGCAGACCGCTCCAGCCCTCAGGCGCACGGACGGGTGAGCTGTACGTCATGTCCGGCGCAGGGCGCACATCCTTGTCACCCGCCAGCCGCGCCAGCACTTCGGCTTCATCGTTCAGCGCTACATCGACGGTGTAGACGAGCAGAATAGCGTTGCGCCGCCGCGCGTCGTTGCCGCGCCGGTAGATGCTGTAGCCGCGCAACTCCGCCGGAGCGACACCGAAGCGCGCACAGATTGCCTGTTCCAAGGCTTCCGGCGGATGATCGAGCGGCAGGGCAAGGCCCGAGAGGCGTAGCATCAGCGCAACTTGGCGATGGTGAGGCCGTCGGCCTTTGCGCGATCCTTGACCGATTCCTCGCTGCGTGTCAGCGCCTTGGCGATGGCTTTCAAGGCCATGCCTTTCCTGGCCAGCGTGTGCAGCTTGTCGATCTCGGCCGCCGTCCAGGGTTGCCGATGCCGTTCGAATTTGTCTTTCATAGCTGTTTTCCCTGTCCCGCCCCGCGCTTCAGCCGCACCAATGCCTCGTCGAGCGCGGAAAGGAAACGGGAACGGTCCGCCTTACTGAACGGCGCGGGGCCACCGATTATGTCGCCACCTGCGCGCAAATCGGCCATGATCGCCCGTGTCGCGATCGCGCCGCCGATGGAGGCTTTGGTAAAAGCCTTGCCGTTCGGCGCTATCACGGTCGCGTCGGTCTTGAGACAACGATCGGCGAGCAGAATGTCGGCGGTGATGCAGACGGCCTCTCCGTTCGCATGCTCCGCAATCCAGTCATCGGCCGCGTCAAACCCATCAGAGACGACAATTCGCTCAATCAGCGGATGGGCGGGAATGCGGATCGGACTATTGCTGACGATCGTCACGCCGATTCCGTGACGGAGGGCGACTTTGTAAACCTCGTCCTTGACGGGGCAGGCATCGGCGTCGACCAGAATACGTATCATTTTCCTTTGGTCGGCTTCTTGTGCCACGCGTTTTTGCCCGGGGGGCCGGGTTTACGGCCCTTCTTGTCTTCCCGCGCGCCGCGGTCCGGCCGTGCGGCATCGGCGCGATACGGCCTGGGAGCGCGGACCGGCCGGACATCCTCACGACGGTGTCGGCGGGCCTCATCACGCGGCTTGCCATCGACCGGCTGAATGTCGACATCCTCATCCTCATTGGCGGTCCGGCGAACGGCATCGAGGAAGCGGGCTGCGGCGGGACCCGCCACTTCGAACAGAGTCTCATTTGCGGCGATGCGAATGGCGCCGATCTCGGTGCGGCCGACATGGCCGCGCCGACACAGCAGCGGCAGTACCCAGCGCGGCTCGGCATTCTGATTGCGGCCCACATTGACGCGGAACCAGGCGCTGCCCTCGAAGCCAGCACGTGGTCCGCGCGGTTCCGGCAAGACTTCGCTCCCGAACAGCTCCTCAGGCTCCGGCATGCGCGTGCGATGAGCATGGACGAGCGCGCCCGCGATGTCGCGCGCGCTCCGTTCCGCCATCAGGCGTTCGGCAAGTTCATAGTCCTGTTCACTCAGCTCAACCGGCGAAAGCAGTGTGGCGAGGAGCCGCTCGCTGTCGGCGCGGCGGATATCGTCCGCCGCAGGTGGCGCTATCCATTCAACGGGAACGCGCGCTCCGCGCAGCATGGATTCGACACGCTTTCGGCGGGGATAAGGCACGATCAGCACCGCCGTGCCCTTTTTGCCCGCGCGGCCCGTGCGGCCCGAGCGATGCTGCAACGTTTCGGCATCACGCGGAACCTCAACATGAACGACAAGGCTGAGGCCCGGCAGATCAATGCCCCGTGCCGCCACATCTGTCGCAACGCAGACGCGTGCGCGCCCGTCACGCAACGACTGTAACGCCTGGTTGCGTTCATTCTGGCTATGCTCGCCCGACAGGGCCACCGCGCCAAAGCCGCGTTCGACCAGGCTGGCGTGGAGATGGCGGACATTGTCCCGGGTCGCACAGAACAGCATGGCTGTCTGCGCCTCATGAAAACGCAGCAGGTTGACCACGGCATGCTCTATATCGGCAGGCGCGACCGCCATGGCCTGATAGCTGATGTCGCCATGTCCGCGATCTGCGTTGACCGTCGAGATGCGAAGCGCATCGCGCTGATAGCGACGGGCGAGCGCCACAATCGGTTTGGGCATCGTGGCGGAAAAAAGCAGCGTTCGGCGCTCGACCGGCGTCGCGTCGAGTATTTCCTCCAGGTCCTCACGAAAGCCCATGTCGAGCATTTCATCAGCTTCATCGAGTACGACCGCGCGCAGGGCCGACAGATTGAGAGCGCCACGTTCGAGGTGGTCGCGCAGACGTCCGGGCGTGCCGACGACGATCTGCGCGCCGTGGCCGAGCGCCCGACGTTCCTTCGCGGCATCCATCCCGCCCACGCAGGTCGCGACACGCGCCCCGGCCTTGCCATATAACCAGATAAATTCACGGCTGACCTGAAGGGCAAGCTCCCGGGTAGGCGCAATAACAAGGGCAAGAGGAGCCGAAGGGGGCGGCGTGCGACCGTCCGGGCCGAGCAAATCACTGGACATCGCGAGGCCGAAGGCGACGGTTTTGCCCGATCCGGTCTGGGCCGAGACGATTAAATCGCGGCCGTGGGCTTCGTCTTCGAGCACGGCGGCCTGCACCGGGGTGGGCGCGGTATAGCCGCGTTCGAAAAGGGCTTCGCCCAGAATCGATGGAAGTTCTGAAAAGGACATGAGTCTCGCAAACTGAAAGAGGCCACCTGCGGCAGCAAAATGGGACATAGAGCGCGCTCAGGATATGACTCCTGCTCGCGCTCTAGGGATCCCGCGTGAAGCCGGCAGGTTCCGGCGACTCGATGGTGCGCCCATACAGGCAATCACCGGATTTTGCTTGCAGTGTTTGGCCTCCCTGTTTGCAATGGCCTCACGCGTTATAATTGTTTGACTCGGTCATCGCCTCAGATGTCGATCGCTGCGTGGTATTGCTGCGGGGATGCGGGAATCGGGCGGACATTGTGAAGATCGCCGTTTCCGGCGCCCAGCCTGTCCAGCAGACGCTTGCCGAAATGCCATTTGCCCAAACGAGACTCGGCATTGATATGTCCGGCCGCGCCCGCATCGATAAAGGAACTGCCCCAGAAAGATGCAAGCCGCCGGGCGCGATGAAACTTCATATAGGGGTCGTTCCGGCTTCCCACCAATATCGAACGGAACGGCAGCTGGCCCATCGGCGCAGGAGCGAATGGCAACAGCCGGGGGTCGAGCGGATGGGCGTCCACTTCGGGCGGGGCCACCAGAAGCGCGCCAATTACGGGCGCACCCTCTTGCGGTCTTTCATATTTGGCCCACCACGCTACGGCAAGGCACCCGAGGCTGTGCGCGACGAGCACGACCGGGCGCGACGTCGCCCGGATCGCGAGGTTGAGCTTGTTGACCCACAATGTGCGGTGCGGCGCGTTCCAGAGGCCTAGTTCGACACGCTGGAAATCATCGCTGTCCTGCTCCCACAGGGTCTGCCAGTGGTCCGGTCCGCTATTGCCCAGTCCGGGGACGGTAAGAAACAGCGGAACTTCATTGTCTCTGACGCTGATCATGTTCGTACCTTTCACAAGTCCGGTTGATGTCCATTGCGGCTGACCGACAGGGCCCTTTCCAACCGCGATCATCCTGCCGAGAAAGAGGCCCAGCAGGAGCGAAACCAGCAACCACCCCAGGATCGCGGTGAAGATCGCGGCGCCGATCACAGCGGCGTTCCTTGTGAAACGCCGTACAAGGGAGGGAAATAAGCGTGAAGCGCGACCATATGAGTCTCCGTCCAACAGGTGTGCTGATCGGTCGACTCGGTCTACGTTCCGATAGGCCTACTATATCCCAATTAATTTAGTAGACAATTGCTTTTGGATGAACGGGCGCTCTTGCAAGACAAAATGAAAAGGGCGGGGTTTTGCCCCGCCCTTTCGTTTGAAGCCTCGGGCTTCTGCAACCCTTTAGAAGTCGACGTGCACCCGCGTGGCGAAAGCCTCACCCTTCGCAGTGCGTGCACCCGCGCCCGCGGCCGGAGTGGTCAGCACGTAGAGCGGGGAATTCTCGCCCTTGAAGCGGATATAATTGAAGATGATCTTCAGATTTGGGTTGAGATACCAGTTGATGCCGCCCGTAAGGCTGACGGCTTTCTTGTCCAGCGGGCTCAGATCCGTGTCGGTAAGGTCAAGCTGATCGTAGCGCGCCAGCAGTTCGATAGCGCCCCATTTCCCTTCCGCGGGATTGAAATCCGCGAACGGCTTTACGCGGTCGGCGGTGCCACCCTTGAACGGCCGCGATTCCCCGGTCAGGAACACGCTGCCGAACACGAAAAATCCGTCGAAATTCACATCCGCTGCCCCGGCGAGGCGATTGATCGC
>DASULD010000220.1:0-4203 GCA_036278355.1 Sphingobium sp. | reverse complement strand
GGCCAGCGTCCGATCATCGCCTCGCTCAGTTTCGGAGCGGAGCGGACGATGCATTTCCGGCACCGGCACGACCAGATGTTTCCGACATACCGGGTCCCCCTGCCCGATGGGAGCCTGCTTGTGATGCGGGGTGACACGCAGGCGAACTGGCGTCACGCGATACCAAAGACGCGCAAAACTGTCGGGCCGCGCGTCAACCTGACGTTCCGGCGGATTATCCTGTGACGATCTGAATTGTCTCTACGCCGCCGGCTTCGCGCGATAGAGATCGGGGTAAAGCTGCTTCAGCGCGGCAAGCTTCGGCGCGTCCCATCGTGCAATGTAGGGGTGACGCGGATGGCGACGCATGAAGTTCTGGTGATCGGCCTCCGCGGGTACGAAACCGGTGAACGGCTCCACCTTCGTTACTATCGGATCCTTCCAGATGCCGCTCTTGCCCAGTTGCGCCAGATAAGCCTTGGCCGCCATCGCCTGACCCCTGCTCAACGGGAAGAGCGCGCTGCGATACTGGGTGCCGTGATCCGGGCCCTGATAATTGAGCGTGGTCGGATCGGCGATGACGGAGAAAAACACCCGCATCAATGTGCCGTAGCTGACGATCTGCGGGTCCCAGGTGACGCTAACAGCTTCGGTAAAGCCGGTCCTCCCGGTGCTGACTTCGTCATAGCCGATCTTCTTGCCGCGCGGCCCGCCGGCATAGCCCGACCGGACGAGATGCACGCCTTTCACGTGGCTGAAAACGCCCTCGACACCCCAGAAGCAGCCGCCGGCGAAGACTGCTGTTTCCAGCTTGCGGGTCGACGGTGCATCAACCGCAGGAACCGGCGCGCGAACGGCAACCTCCGCGTCCGCTTCACCCGGCAGCAGGAGCGCACCCACGCCCAGCGCAAAGGCACCAAGGAACTTGTAAAGCCCGTCGGCGGTCAACAGCCTTGCTATCGCTCCCATCATGGACTCCACGGCCGTTAAGCTCAGGCGTTATGGCGCACCTGGCCTGACCGGGCAATGAATGGGTCACTTGAGCGCGGCGCAGGCCTCCTGAATGCGAGTGCAGGCTTTTCTAAGCACCTCTTCCGATGTCGCATAGCTTACCCGAAAGGCGGGGCTGAGACCGAATGCCCCGCCGTGCACGGCCGCGACCCGCGCCTCGTCGAGGAAATAGCCGATCAACTGCTCGTCGCTGGTGATCTTCTGACCCTTGGGCGTAGTCCTGCCCATCAGGCCGCTCGCATCCGGATACACATAGAACGCACCCTCCGGAACCGGACAATCGAGGCCCGGCGCGTCGTTAAGCATCGACACGACCATGTCGCGCCGCTTCTTGAAGGCGGTATTGCGGTCCTCAAGGAAGCTCTGGTCGCCGGTCAGAGCAGCAGCAGCGGCCGCCTGGCTGATGGAGCAAGGGTTCGAAGTCGACTGCGACTGCAGCTTGCTCATGGCCTTGATGATCCATTCGGGACCACCGGCGAAACCGATGCGCCATCCCGTCATCGCGAATGCCTTTGAGCAGCCATTGACCGTGAGAGTACGGTCATAAAGATCGGGACATACCTCCGCGACCGTAGCGAACGGAGTCGATGCATACCAGACGTGCTCATACATATCGTCGGTCATCACCAGCACATGCGGGTGACGCAGCAGGACTTCGCCCAGAGCCTTCAGTTCCGCCGCGCTGTAGGCGGCGCCAGAGGGGTTGGACGGCGAATTCAGCAGCACCCATTTCGTGCGCGGGGTGATCGCCGCGTCAAGCTGTTCGGGCATGATTTTGTAGCCCTGACTCGCAGGCGCCTCGATGAATACCGGCGTACCGCCGGCAAAATTGACGATGTCCGGATAGCTCACCCAATAAGGCGCGGGAATGACGACTTCGTCGCCGGTGTCGACCGTCGCGACGAGCGCATTGAACAGCGTGTGCTTGCCGCCCGCGTTCACGCTGATCTGGCTGCGCGAATAAGTGAGGCCGTTGTCCCGCCTGAACTTCTCGGCCACGGCGTCCTTCACCTCGGCAGTGCCATCGACATCGGTATATTTGGTCTGACCGGCCCGGATGGCGGCGATAGCCGCGTCCTTGACGAAATCGGGCGTGTCGAAGTCAGGCTCACCGGCGGAAAGGCCGATTACATCGACTCCGTCGCGCTTTAACTGGTTGACCCGTCCCGTCATCGCCAGGGTTGCTGAAGGCTGGATACGGCCTAGGGCGGCGGACGTCTTCGTCATGGTGAAGGGCTTTCCATTGCGAGCGGGGTGATTGAAGCGCCCGCCTTTAGCGCTGTGGTACGCCGGGGGCAACCGTACCCTTGCCGCTGGCACAGGATACCAGCCGGGCGGAAACCAGCCCACGTGCGGCGTTGCCGATGAAAAAGCCCCGCTCCAGATCATAGAGACGCAAGTCACCCTCAACCGCTTCGCGCCGCGCGAGCAGGCTTTCGCGCAGAACCCCAGCCAACAGGCCGCGCGTCAATGGCGGCGTTATCAGCTTGTCCCCCCGTTCTACGAAGATGTTCGAGAAGCACCCTTCCGTCAGATACCCCGCATCATCGAGCAGCAACACCTCATAGGTTCCGCCCGCCGCGAGCGCTTCGCGATAGATGCCACGTTCGGTCGTCTTGTGGCACAGGCGCCAATCGTCAGAGGATACTCGCCTTGGCACTGCTGCAACTTCCATGATCGGCTGAGGCCAGGTACGGTGCTCCCGCACCTCGATCGCCAGCGCCCCGCCCCGAGAAACCAGCATCCTTACACGGCTCTTTTCGCGTAAGCGAAAGGTAGCGGCCTGCAATTCGTTGCGTACAGCGTGCCGGTCGAACAGGAAGCCCAGATCGGCGGCGCTCCTTGTCAGGCGCGCGAAATGATATTCGAGCAGCGGCATGCCTTCCGACGGATCGAACGCCATCGTCTCGACAAGATCAAAACGAGGGGGCTCAGCGCTGGTCACGGCCGAAATCTTTCATCGAAAGGAACCGGGCCTTGTCCAGACATTCTCTCCATTCGCTTTCCGCGCGGGAATCCGCAACCACACCCGACCCCAGACCGATCGTTCCCCAGGAGTTTCCATTGTTCACGCAAACCGTCCGGATGGCAACATTGAAGGCCGCCCTTCCCGACGGTTCGATCGCCCCGATCGCGCCGGTATAGGGACCTCTCGCGCGCTCCTCGACCTGGTGGATGATCTCCATTGCGCGGATCTTCGGCGCCCCGGTGATAGAGCCACAGGGGAACATTGCTGCCAGCACGTCGATGGGGTCCAAGCCGGAACGCAGACGCGCTGTCACTGTCGACGTCATCTGATGCACACTGGGGTAAGTCTCGATCGTGAACAGTTCCGGCACGGCGACGCTGCCTGGCATGGCTATTCGCGAAAGATCGTTGCGCAGCAGATCGACGATCATCAAATTCTCGGCCTGCTGCTTGGCGTCCTGTCGCAATCCACGTGCATATTCCGCGTCGCTGGTCGCGTCGCTGCCTCGCGGTGCGGTGCCCTTCATAGGCCGCGTCGTCAGCATATCACCGTCAAGCAAGAAGAAGCTTTCCGGCGAGAAGCTGAGGAGCCAGTCCGCGCCGGTGAAAAGCATGGCGCCATGGCCCGCTGCCGCGCGCGGCCGGACGGCACGGTAAAATGCCGCGGGGCTCTCCCCCACGCGCACCCTCGCCGCAAAAGTCAGATTGGCCTGGTAGACGTCCCCGGCAACGATAGCGTCCCGTACCGCAGCAAATGCAGCCTCATAGTCCGTGCGTTCCAGCAGCGGCTCCGTCGGCGCGAGTTCGGGTTCCGGCCCGGCTCCTTCGAGCAGTTCCGCCACGTGTCCCTGCTCCAGTTCCTCCACGTCCCGAAACAGGCCGAACCAGAGCAGCGGCGGATCGCCCTTCTCCCCGCGCGCGCCCAGCCGCGTCAGCCTTGGTTCCAGGGCCTTCCCGGCTTCGTAACCGATGAAGCCCGCCACGTGCAGACCATCGGCATACGCCTGCTTCAGCCGCGCGAGCGCGGGTTGCACACCGTTCAGGTGATCGGCCCGAACCTCTCCCAGCAAATCGCGATAAAGCCGTGTGCGCCCCGGGCCGTCCGGCCGCGCATCGTCAAGGAGCACGAAGGGCGACGAGAAAAGGGCGGAAACCATTGCGCCTATTTGCAGGGAAACGGGATTTGGTCACCCTTTTTCGCGGTCGCCATTGCGTATTCTCGCAGACGCCCCTAACTCGGGCTGC
>DASULD010000219.1:0-4085 GCA_036278355.1 Sphingobium sp. | reverse complement strand
CCATCAGGTCGGCACGGCGGCCATTGCGCAGCGGCATCTCCGCGACGGTGAAGATGTCGTGCCGGTGGAAAAGGCGGCATACGCCCCGGCTGACCGCTGCGGCGCCGCCGGGCGTTGGGCCCGGCGCCGGTTCGGCAGCGGCGCTGGAACGTGCCTCCCGGTTCATGCGCGGCCCTGTGCCACGGGAAAACGCAGCAGCCTTCCGCCACTGGGCACCAGTGCCGTGATGGGCGCGCGCAGCGCCTTGTGGATCGCGGGGTTGCGGACATCGAGCCCGCCCGTCAACGCGCCGTAGGCGGGCATGACAAGCTTGGTTCCGCCGACGAGGAAGCATCGCCGCGCGACGCTCTGCCCCCTGTGGCGCAGCCGGATTTTCGGGTGGTAATGGCCGCTGATCTCCGGTGCCGCATCGTTCGCCAGCGCCTCATGCCGCAGGGCAATGCCCGCCAGCGTCAGTTCCGGTTCCGCGCGGCCGAACGGGAAGGCTGCCTCCCCATCGTGATTGCCGGTGATCCAGGTCCATTCGACGCGCGCGGCAAGGTCCTTCAGCAGCGCGGCGACATGCGCGGGAAGGAGGGCCGCGCCGTCCGCGTCGTGAAAGCTGTCGCCAAGGCAGATCAGCCTGCGCGCACCGGTGGTCCGCACCCTTTCGGCAAGCCGCAGCGCAGTTTCATGGCTGTCATAGGGCGGCAGGAACTGGCCCGTGGCCGCGTAAAAGCTCGCCTTTTCGAGATGCAGGTCGGCCACGAGCAGCGCGCCTTGTGCCGGCCACCACAGCGCGCCGCAGGGCAGGGGATGAAGCTCCGCATCATGGAACAAAAAGGGAACCATAACGGTGTCTATGCTGGACTCTCGCCGCAGGTTCAAGCCGAAATCGACGGGCTGGCAATCAACGCCTCCAGTTCCGCGATGAGGGCATCCTCGCCCGCACCGCCCGCGACGCTTTCCCGGCCGATCATCACCAGCGACGGGATCGAGAGCGGCGACACATGGGGCAGGTCGGCGTGGATCATCGTTGCCCGCGCGCGTTCCAGCAGGCGCGCCAGGCGTCCTACCTCGACCAGCTTCGTCGACGCGTCGGCCCAGGCCGCGCGCAGCAGCACATGATCGGGCTCATGTTTCTGAAGCACGTCATAGATAAGGTCGGTGGAAAAGGTGACCTGCTTGCCTGTCTTGCGTCGGCCGGGGTGATGCCGCTCGACAAGGCCGCCGATCACCGCGACTTCGCGAAACGCGCGCTTGAGAAGGTATGAGCGGCCGATCCATTCGCGCAGCTCGCTGTCGATCACGTCGGGATCGAGCAGGGCGCCCGGGTCCTCGATGCGCGAGAGGCCATAGGCGGCAAGGCTGTAGTCGTTGGCGACGAAACCCATGGGCTGGAGTCCCGCTTTCTCCATGCGCTGCGTGATGAGCATTCCGAGCGACTGATGCGCGTTCCAGCCCTCGAAACTGTGGATCACCATATGGTGCATCCCTTCGTGCGGGAAGGTTTCGACCAGAAGCTGATCGGGTGCGGGAAGGATGGATTGCCGTGCCTGCGCCGCCAGCCACTCGCGCACTTCGGTGGGCAGGTGCTCGTGCGCTGCCGGGTCGTGGAGCAGTCTGCGCACCCGGTCGGACAGGCTGGTCGACAGGGCGATGCGCGCGCCCATGTAGGACGGGATCATCGCGCCCTTGCGCGTCGCGCGGACGATGAGATCGGCGTCGCGGATCGATTCGACCTCAAGGTCGAGGCCCGAGAATCGAAAGGTGTCGCCGGGCGACAGGCTGGCGCCGAAGCCTTCCTCGACCTGGCCCAGCGTGCGGCCGTTGCGGAACCGCACGTTCAGCATCGGCGCTTCGACGATGATGCCCGCGTTCATGCGGTGCTGCGTGACGAAGCGCGGGTGGCTGACCCGCCAGCGGCCGTCCGCGCCCCTCCGGATGCGCTGGAAACGGTCATAATGCGAAAGGGCATATCCGCCGTTGGCGATAAAGCGCAGCACTTCGTCGAACCGGTCGCGGGGCAGGTCGCGATAGGGCGCGGCGCCGGTCACCTCCGCGAACAGATCGTCCGCGTCGAAGGGCGCGCAGCAAGCCATCGCCATGATGTGCTGGGCGAGCACGTCGAGCGCTCCGGGCCGCCAATGTTCCGTATCCAGCACGCCTTCGTCGATGGCGTCGAGCGCGGCCCGTGCCTCCAGATACTCGAACCGGTTGCCGGGAATGAGATAGGCTTTGCTCGGGACATCCGCACGATGGTTGGATCGTCCTATGCGTTGGAGCAGCCGCGCCGTGCCCTTGGGTGCACCAAGCTGAATGACCAGATCGACATCGCCCCAGTCTACACCCAGGTCCAGCGCGGAGGTGCACACCAGCGCGCGCAATCGTCCGTCCGCGATTGCCGCCTCCGCCCGCTGGCGCACCTCCAGGGAAAGTGAGCCGTGAAAAATACCGATCGGAAGATTGTCGCGGTTGATCGCCCACAATTCCTGCAGCGTCAGTTCGGCGAGCGCGCGGGTGTTGCAGAAGATCAGGGTGAGCCGGTGCGCCTGCACGTCTTCATAGACGCGTGCGGCGGCATAGCGTGCCGAATGGCCGGACCAGGGAATGCGGCCGCCTGGCGTCAATATGCGGATGTCGGGCGGCGGCATCCCGCTGCCGGTGACAAGATCGGCGCTGGCGGACGTGCCGTCGCGCGATAACCACGCGCGATAGGGCTCGGGATCGGCAATCGTCGCCGACAATGCCGCCCGGCGATGATCCGGCGCGATGGACGCGAGCCGGGCCATGCACAGGGCCAGCAGGTCGCCGCGCTTGGTGTGTGCAAACGCGTGCACCTCGTCGATGATGATGCGGCGGAGCGATGCGAACAGATGCGGCGCGTCAGGGTGCGCGAGGAGCAGCGAAAGAGACTCTGGCGTCGTCAGGAGGATGTTGGGCGGTTTGGTCCGTTGCCGGGCCTTCACGGACGCACCCGTGTCGCCGGTACGGGTTTCGACCGTGATGTTGAGGCCCATCCCCGCGACAGGCGCGGAAAGATTGCGGCCGATATCGTTGGCCAGAGCCTTTAGCGGTGACACATAGAGGGTATGAAGCGTGTCGCACGGTGCGACGGCGAGTTCGGCAAGGGTAGGAAGAAATCCCGAAAGCGTTTTGCCCGATCCTGTAGCCGAAACGAGCAGGGCGTCGCGGCCTGTCACATTGGCATCCAGCATCGATTGCTGGTGCGGCCGCATCGTCCAGCCGCGCGCGTCGAACCAGCGCGCTATCACCGGCGGTAGCAGCGGATTGCCTGTCATGCGGCCGATATAGGAGGTGAGGCGGAGGGGGAATAGCCCGCTCATGCTCCCGACCCCTGCAAGATACGGCCCGGGTAGCGTGTTACGCTATCCGGGCCGCTCCCCTTTTTTGCCGGAACTGCGTCATGTCCGGCCGTCTGAATGCCGTTGCTCAGCTCTTGTCGGACTTGGAGTCAGAGGCTTCACCTGCCTCCTGCTTCTTTGCTTCCCTTTTGATTTCGCCCGATCCCATGGCCGATACCAGGGTGTCGCCACTTGCCGAGAAGTTCGAGGCGGGCAGGTTCGCGGTGCGGCCATCAGCCTCGACCAGCACCGACTGGATGCGGCCATGCGCATCGGTCTCTACCTCACGCACGGTGCCGATCGCGCGGCCTTTTGCCGACTGGATCTCCATGCCGGGTGAAACGGATATTGCGCCCGCGGCGTTGGCGGCTGTGCTGCCGGCCGCAGCCAGCATGGAATTGCCGCCCTGCGCCGCGCCCCCGGCCGCTGCGTTTCCGCTACCGGCGGCACTGGATCCGGCGCCGGAAGCTCCCGACGCCGTACCGGATGTGGCGTTGAGTGCGCCTCCAGCCGCGCCGCTCACGGCGGAGCGAGCAGAACCTGCGGTGTGGCGCACGGCGTCGGTGCCGATCAACTGTGCGTTGCCACCGGCCCCTGCGTTGGCCGAACCGTTGCCCGCAGCTGAGCCGTTCAACGTATGCGCAGGCGTGCTCAGCGTCTGGTCAACTGTGCCGCCGATTGCGCCGCTGGCCGAACGCTCGGCCGATACGGAACCGCTGCGGCGATCTACCTTGTGGCTGC
>DASULD010000218.1:0-2346 GCA_036278355.1 Sphingobium sp. | reverse complement strand
CGACGCATTCACCATCACGCCCATCCTGTTCCTGGAGGATCTGGGCTTCTGCCCCAAAGGCGAGGGTGGACGGTTCGTCTCCGGAGGACATGTCGCGCCGGGCGGCGGTCTGGCGCTCAACACCAATGGCGGCGGCCTGTCTTGCGTGCATCCGGGCATGTACGGCCTGTTCCTGCTGGTGGAGGCCACGCGGCAGCTTCGCGGCGAATGCGGCGAGCGGCAGGTCGATAATGCCCGGCTTGCTCTTGCCCATGGCAATGGCGGGGTGTTGTCCAGCGAGGCGACGGTCGTGCTGGGAACCGCGGAAACGCTGTAAAGCACCCGCGCCTGCCGCCCTTCAGGCAGGCGCGCTCAGCACGAAGCGCACCAGCTTCTCCACATCTGCAAGCAACGCCTCCATCTCCAGTGCGGGCTGCTCCTCGCCAAAGCTGTTCTTGTCGAACAGCGCCACGGCGTTCCACATCATCGTGCCAGCCAATGCTATCCGCGCCCGGCCCAGTTGCGGAGGCAGCCAGGCCAACGCCCCGTGCAGCCGTTCCAGCAGGGCGGCGATGCTCGGCGCGCCGGGTCTCGCGACGCCCGCGTCGAACGGATCGCTGAGCAAGCCGGCCGCGCTCATGTGCATCATGAAGCGGATATGCGCATGTGGCGCCTGTTCGTCACGGAGCAGGAAATAGGGCCGCATCATGCAGCGCCAGACGGTGAAGGCGTCAAGGTGCTCCAGCGATGGCCCGCTTTCCCCGATCATCCGCGCACGATCCGCCTCCGTATCCCGGAGCCGCATGTCGATGACGGCACGCAGCAGCTCTTCCACGCTGCCGAAATGATAACTGACGGCGGCGGTATTCCTTTGCCCGGCGGCAAGCGCGATGGCCCGCAACGTCGCCACCCCGATCCCCGCGTCAGCCACCAGCGTCTCTGCGGCAAGGCAGAGCTGCCGTCTGGTGGTTTCGCTGCGGGAGTTCGATGTCATGTGAGGCCTTGTACCCTGCGCGCCCTTTATGGCCAGTCCCTGAATTAAATCATTTGCTTTATATTTGAAAAAGTCTATGGTGCCATGGAAGAAAGTTGAGAGGATTCCCCATGCTCATCAGTGCCATGCCCGGCCCTTTCGGCGCCATCGTTGAAGGCATCGACCTTTCCAGGCCGCAGAGCGACGAAACTCTGCGTGCCCTGATCGGTGCGCTGCACGAGCATCAGATTCTTGCGATACGCGGCCAGCGGCTGGCAGATGCGGACTATGTCGCCTTTGGCCACCAATGGGGCCAGCCGCTGATGTTCCACCTGCCCTCGCACAGGAAAGATGATTTTCCGGAGATGATCCGGATTACCAATGCTGCGGACACGCCTGAACGCTATCGCGATGGCGCCAAATTCTGGCATCAGGACAGCAGTTATGAGGTCGTGCCCGCGAGCGTAACCATGCTCTATGGCGTGGAGGCGCCCGCCCAAGGCGGCGAAACGCTGATTGCCAGCACCGCCATGGCCTATGACGCGCTGGATGAAGACATGAAGGCCAGGATCGACGATCTTACCGGCCTGCATTGTCTGGGCGGATCGCCTGCGCTGCCGGGCGAGAAAATCCCCTTCATTCCCGAAAATACGGCGCGCCATGGCATTGTTTCGCATCCTCTGGTGATGCGTCATCCGGTCACGGGGCGAAAGGCGCTCTACCTGTCCGGTTCGGCCTTCGGGGCAGAGGGGATGGAAACCGACGAGGGACGCGCGCTGATCAACGAATTGCGCGCCCATTGCACCCAGCCCCAATTCGTGACGCGCTACAAGGTCGAGGCAGGTGACATCTTCCTGTGGGACAATTTCCAGGTCCTGCACAGCGCCTCGCCGATCGAATATTCCGACGAAATCGGCAAGCGGCGGCTGCTCTACCGCATCAGCACAACGGGTACGCCCGCCCTGTGCAAAGTGGCCGATCTGGCTGCCTGAAGGGCGCGTCAATCCGGATCGATGTTCCAGTCGATCCGGTTGGTCAGGAAGGCAAGCGCAGCCTGCACATGTGGCAGGGCGATACGGTCCGGCGCACCCATCAGCACGACGGGCAGCCGGGGCCAGTTCGCTTCCGGCAGCAACGGGATCAGGCGACCGGCATGGATATGGTCGCGCGCCAGCATCTCCAATGTCTGGCCGATCCCCAGACCCGCCAGAGTGGCCGAAAGTATCGCCGCTCCATCATTGAAGGTGAAGGCGGTGGGTGGGCGCACCCGAACAGTGCGGTCGCCCTGCCGCAGTTGCAGCGGATTGCCGCCCGGCGTCTCCACGCTGGCATACAGGATGGTCCGATGATGGGTCAGGTCGTCGGCCTCCATCGGCTGGCCATGCTGCGCAATA
>DASULD010000217.1:0-2945 GCA_036278355.1 Sphingobium sp. | reverse complement strand
CAGGGTCGCGACTTGCGCGACCGAGTCGGCCATGGTTGCGCCCATGTCCAGGAGTTCGCCCAGCCGATCCGGCGTGCGGTTCCACACAACGAGATCGTGGCCCGCATCAAGCAGCCGCCGGGCCATCGCTTGCCCCATGCGCCCAAGACCTATGAATGCTACTTTCACTATTATGCTCCGTCTTCGCTGCGGCTGCGCATCAATGCGTCCCGTATCCTTGGCGCATCATGTTCATCGGACTACGTCAGGGACGCTTGAGTTCTGACAATTGCGCCTTGGTAATCAGACGAGATAATCCCGGGGGTGTCTCCTGGAGACTTGGCCTGGATTCAGCGAGCGGCTCAGCGTTCCACTAGCGCCAGCACGCGCAAAGGGCTGCCCGAACCGTCCTTGATCTTGAGCGGCGGCGTAATCAGCATCGCGCCTGTGGGGGGCAGCAGATGCAGGTTCGCAAGGCTCGACAGACCAAACTTGTTGCTGCCATGCATGTAGTAGTGGCACGGGTTCGGTTGGGAAAAGGTGGCCCCCTGACCGGCATCCGTACCTACCGGTTCAGTGCCCACGCCGATAACGTCGCGCTCATGCGCCAGGAACTTGGCCACATCCGGGTGATTGCCCGGCCAGTGACCGCCGTCCTCGCGCATGTTGAGAAACCGATCGGTATAATTGCGGGAGGACCACCCCGTACGGATCAGCGCCCATGACCCCGCCGGAATGCGGCCATGTTCCGCTTCCCATTTCTCGATGTCATCCATGGTGGTGACAAACTCTTCGTCGTCCCGTGCACGATCGGAGACATCGATCACGCAGGCTGGGGCCATGAACTTCTTGACCGGAATCGTGTCGGTAGCGCCATCGGGAAAATCCTTCCCCGAAATCCAGTGCGCGGGCGCGTCGAAGTGCGTCCCGGTATGTTCGCCGCAGTGAATGTTATTCCAATACCAGTCTGGCCCGCGCTCGTCGAAGCGGGATATCTCTTCCAGTTGAAAAACTGGCAACTGCTGGGCAAAGTGATCCGGCAGTTTGAAGATCGGCGTGCGCTCCTCCAGCGTATGGGTGAGGTCGATTATCTCCACCGATCCATTCGAGAGAGCCGCGGCCAATTGGCTCAGTATTGACATCGATATTCTCCTTTGATTGTTCGGTAGGTCTTTGCGCGTTTTCTTGGTTCAGGTGGTGGTCAGGAGGCCTGATTTGGAGACACTGCGGGGGTGCCGTCCAGGAAGGCGACCGGATCATCGATGGCCCCGCGAATGCAGCCATTTTCCCGATCCGCCGGCTTCAGAACCGTTGTCCGGAGCAGCGGATAGAGCGTTATGGAGAGGATGAGCGTCGTTATCGCTTCAATCGGCACAACGCTCGCGAGAACATAGTGCGCCATGACAGCGGAGACGAGCAGCGTAACGACCCCTGCCCAATTCACATTCTCCGGCTCAACCGGAACTTCCTTCGGCTCTTTTCGGAGCAGCGTCTTCACAATATAATAGTCCGCGACGATAATCCCCGCGAAAGCCGTCACCAGCACGCCCAATATTGTGACCCATGAATTGATCAGCTCAAGGATGCTTCCGTAAAGCATCAGAAGCCCGAGGACGTTTGCGAGGATTACAAAGGTCAGCCGGCCCATTCGCAAATTAAGTGCGTCGAACAGGTTCGATAGCGAAAGCGAAGCGGCGTAGTTGTTCAGAACCTGGGTCTTGCCCTGTGCAAGAACCAGGAGCCATGCGCCCATCGCGCCACCCAGCACTACGAAGGCGGCCACAATGCTGTCCGGGCTTTCGAGCGACGCTCTCAGTGCGGCCTCATGGGTCATTCCGGCAGTCTGCGTATAGAAATCAACCAGCGCGGGGCCACCGGCATACATGATGATGCCGCCAAGCCAGAGCATTCCGACATCCAGCGACACCAGGCCGATCAGCGTTGAAATCCCCACGTCCTTCGAGCGGCGGGCGTATCGACCGATATCCGCGCCGAACATCGCCATCCCCCCCGCCGAACCAATGAGCACGTTTATCGCGAAAATGAACTGGCCCGCACGGCTGTCGGCGCCCATGCTCTTCAAAACATCCTGGGAGAATTGGGGGCCGAATGTAACGAGGCTAGCGACCGAGCGGTCGCCGTTGGAAACGACGAGGTAGGTGATATACAGCAGCACCAGCGAGGAGAGGACGAGCGTGATGGACGACGTCCGTGCGACCAGCTTGAACCCGTACGAGGTCAGAACGATCCAGAGGAGCGTCATCAATCCATAGATCACGATCTTGTTCGTCAGCGTGTCTTGAAGCTCAAAATAGAATAAAAACCCTCGGTATAAGAGTACATTCTCAAGGGCTAGAAAGCCGATGATCATGAACGAGTATATGATCGAAGAGATAATCGACCCATTTTTGCCGAACCCGAAATATCGCGACATGACCGTGCTGGACAATCCGGTGCGGTAGGCGACATGGGAGCTCGCCCAGCTTAGCGGCCAGCAAACCAGAGCTACAATCAGGCCGGCGATAACCGCAACCTGAAACCCCGCGACAAATGTCACCAGCGCGCCAAAGAACAGCTGGACCAGCGAAACCACCACGCCAGCCGTACTCCACGTCAACGACAGCCATCCCTGGCGTTGATCATCGGGCACCCGTTCCAGCGCGTGGTCCTCAATGGTTTCCGAGAGACGGTTGTCAGTCATGGCCGCATTCCTCTGGGTCGTTTGCTTTCTCACATCGGGCATCTCTGCGCGGCGGATGGCCGGCAGCCACCGCCCTATCGATCAACCACGTCACGATGCGGCGACGGCGTCCCTTCACTGCACTGCATGCGCGGTGACCTTGAGCGACTTGTAGCCGCGCAGGACATTGTTCGAAATGCGCTCCGCCTCGTGCAGCTCGAACCGTTCCACCCGCGGTATCAGCGCCGAGAGCAGCGCCGAGATTTCCATCCGGGCAAGGTTGGCG
>DASULD010000216.1:0-10489 GCA_036278355.1 Sphingobium sp. | reverse complement strand
GGGCGAGGACGTGCTCACCGTGATCTTGGCCGCGAGGCTGGCAACGACCGCCTCCAGCCGCTCGCCATAAGGACGCGCCGCTTCGGCGGCCGCCTGAGCCTTCCTCAGCTTCGCGGCGGCGACCATCTGTTTGGCCTTGGTGATCTTCTGGGTCGATTTGACCGAGGAGATGCGGCCCTTGAGTTCCTTCAGACTTGCCATCTGTTCCGACTTGTCCCTTCTTCGTCATGCTGAACTTGTTTCAGCATCCATTCCGCCGCTGCTTCGTGGACCCTGAAACAAGTTCAGGGTGACGATGGAATTGAGGTTACCCCTTACGCAAACGTCTTGCCGAAGGCGTCGAGCGCAGCCTTGAGCTTCGTCTTGCCGTCGTCGGACAGATCCTTGCTGTCGCGGATATCCTTGAGCAGATCGGCGTGCTCCGCGCGAAGAAAGGCGAGCATCCCCTCCTCATAGCGGGTGACGCTGGAGACCGGGATGCCGTCGAGATAACCGCTGGTGCCCGCGAAGATGGAGCAGGTCTGCTCCTCGAACGGCAACGGCGAGAACTGCGGCTGCTTCAGCAGTTCGGTGAGGCGGGCGCCACGGTTCAGCAGCTTCTGCGTCGACGCGTCGAGGTCCGAACCGAACTGCGCGAACGCCGCCATCTCGCGGTACTGCGCCAGCTCCAGCTTGATCGATCCGGAAACCTTCTTCATCGCCTTGGTCTGCGCCGCGGAGCCGACGCGCGACACCGACAGTCCCACGTTGATCGCCGGGCGGATGCCCTGATAGAAGAGGTTGGTTTCGAGGAAGATCTGGCCGTCGGTGATCGAGATCACGTTCGTCGGGATGTAGGCGGACACGTCGCCGGCCTGCGTCTCGATGATCGGCAGGGCGGTGAGCGATCCGGCGCCGTTGGCGTCGTTCATCTTCGCCGCACGCTCCAGCAGACGGCTGTGCAGATAGAAGACGTCGCCGGGATAGGCTTCGCGGCCCGGCGGGCGGCGCAGCAGCAGCGACATCTGGCGATAGGCGACCGCCTGCTTGGAAAGGTCGTCATAGACGATGACCGCGTGCATGCCGTTGTCACGGAAAAACTCACCCATCGCGCAGGCGGTGTAGGGCGCCAGGAACTGCAGCGGCGCGGGCTCCGACGCGGTGGCGGCGATGACGATGCTGTATTCCATCGCGCCGTTTTCTTCGAGCTGGCGGACGATCTGCGCGACGGTCGATCGCTTCTGGCCGACCGCGACATAGATGCAGTAAAGCTTCTTGCTCTCGTCCGAACCCGCGTTGACGCCCTTCTGGTTGATGAAGGTGTCGATCGCGACGGCGGTCTTGCCGGTCTGGCGGTCACCGATGATGAGCTCGCGCTGGCCACGGCCGATCGGAACAAGGGCGTCGATGGCCTTGAGGCCGGTCCGCACCGGCTCGTGCACCGACTTGCGGGGGATAATGCCGGGCGCCTTCACCTCGACGCGCGAACGCTGGTCGGATGCGATCGGACCTTTTCCGTCGATGGGGTTGCCCAGGCCGTCCACGACGCGGCCCAGCAGGCCCTTGCCCACGGGAACGTCGACGATCGTGCCGGTACGCTTGACGGTGTCGCCTTCCTTGATCTCGGCGTCCGAACCGAAGATCACGACGCCGACATTGTCGGCTTCGAGGTTCAGCGCCATGCCCTTCACGCCGTTGGCGAACTCGACCATCTCACCGGCCTGCACATTGTCGAGGCCGTGGATGCGCGCGATTCCGTCGCCGACGGTCAGCACGGCGCCGACTTCGCTCACCTGAGCGTCGGTTCCGAAATTGGCGATCTGGTCCTTGATGACCTTCGAGATTTCTGCGGCGTTGATATCCATGTTCAACCTTTCATGCGCCCTTTCGGGCTTCAGCCCTTCATGGCCTGGGCAAGCGTGTTCAGACGGGTACGGATGGAGGAATCGATCATCTGGCTGCCGATCTTGACGACCAGCCCGCCCAGGATCGCGGGTTCGACCCTGAGATCGACCGCGACATCGCGCCCGACGCGGGTCCTGAGGCTCTTCTGCAGCGCCGTGACCTGGGTCTTGTTCAGCGGATAGGCCGATGTGACCTCGGCCCTGCTTTCGCCCTTGTGATGCGACAGCAAGGTCTCGAACGCGCGGATTGCGGCGGCAAGGTGGGGCAGGCGGCGTGCCTGCGCCATTACGCCGAGGAACTTGCGGGTAAGCGGATCGAGGCCCAGCGTGTCGGCTACGGCGAGAACGGCCTTGCTTGCTGCCTCGCGGCGTATCACCGGGCTGCTCACAAGATTGCGGAGGGCGTCCGATTCGGCCAGTGCGGTCTTGAGCGCGGATACGCTCTGCGCCACCGAATCGAGTTGCTTGCTGTCGCGGGCCAGCTCGAACAACGCGAGCGCGTAGCGTCCGCTGAGGCTAGCCTGAATGCCGCCGGAAATCTCCACGCGCCTTGATACCTCCAGTTCGATGTGCCGCGCCCAAGGGCAAGGGAACGCGATGCGTACCCTGTGAACGTGCGCGCCGGTTAGCAGGGCTCCCTCGCACATGCAAGATGCTGGGGACGACTATGTTGCAAACAGTGTTTTTCGCCGTCTGAGGGTCGGGCAGCGATAAAATTGCTGTGGGCGCCGGAGCTATCGGCCTTCGATGCTCGCGCTCCGCTGGCACTGATAGACAAGGCGTTCATTCGGCTGCGGCGGCAGCACGGCGCGGATGTCGGCTTGGGCTCTTTGCAACTCGGCGAGTCGTCCCGGGTCGCTGGTGCATCCGTTGAATGGGACGCGGCTCTTCAAATCCCGCGCCTGCGCGAGGATGTCGGCATCCGGCAGATACCGTTCCACTTTGTAGGTGCCGCTTGCCGGATCGAAGCTGTTGATCGAAACAGTCGCTTCATCGCCGGATACGAGGATTCGAGTCCAGCCGCCGTCCCCGTTTCCGCCTCCGTCCACATATTGCGTCGCCCCGTTCACGCATCCGCCCTGCGACCAGTCGAGCGGCACGTCGGTGGTCGCCGATACGGTGATGCGGCTGCGGCTTTCCTGGATGCGGCAGATGTTCTGGCCCACCGGCTCGTAGGTGCTGCCCACGGCCGCCACGGTATTGCCGGGCGCCTGCGGGTCGATCCTGTCTTCTATGGTGGAGAAGGACGGCCGCAGGAAAAACACCGCCAGGGCCCCGATCAGAAGTGCAACTCCGGCGGCGCCGGCCCACAGGCGTTCACGCTCGCGCCCCTCGGCATGGAACATCATTGCCGCGCCCAGTGACAGGCCGCCCAGCACGAGCAACACGCCCGCGATCGCGATCATATTCTCGCGCGATGAATACAGTTCCTGCTCCGCCTGCTGCCGCGCGTCCTCGTTGGCGCGCTGCCGGGCGGTCGCCTCGGCGAAATCCCGCTGCTGCTGGCGGACGAACTCGTCCTGCTTGCGCTTGGCCTCTGCGGCGTCGAGTTCGGCGATGCTGCGGCATGGTGTCGTCGTGCGCTGAAACTGTACTCCCGCCTGACGCAGGAAGGACGCGACTTCGCGATTGGAGACGGCAAAGCCGAATTCGGCGTCGGCGTCGCTCTCGGCTTCCGAACCGAAGCTGTTGACGCCGAGCACCCGTCCGCAATCGTCCACCAGCGGACCGCCGCTGTTGCCTTGCGCCATAGGAGCGGTGTGCAGCACGGTATCGAACCCGTGGGACGACCGGCCTGTGGAAACGGTGCCGCTCGTTTTGACGGGCGACAGCGGCTGGATCATCTCGCTGAGGTCAAGACCCTGCGCCCGATCGACCGCCGCTGGATAGCCAATCGCGGTCACATGCTGTCCATCTGCCAGCGCGCCCGCGAAGAAGGTGACTGGCGGCAGGTTGCCCTTGGTCAGTTCGATCAGCGCCAGATCATTTCCAGGGGAATAGGCGACCAGCTTGCCGCCATAGCTCCGCTTGCCTTCGGACGGGATGATGCCGACGACCAGATTCTTCTCGGTGCGCAGCAGCTCGACGACATGCGCGTTCGTGAGCACCTTGCCCGGAGCAACTGCAAATCCGCTGCCGTGACCGACGAAATAGGCGTCGTTGCCGTTGGTCGCGACCAGCACGACGCGCACGACACCGCGCGCGGTCGCGGCCAGGTCCTGTTGTTCGGCATGAGCCGGGGCCAGCGATGCAATGAACAGCGCGATGAGCGCCAGCGTGCGGTAAACATGGATCATCGGCGCGAGATATGCCCGCGCAACCCTCCCCCTGTAAACGGGAAATGCACCGCGGCTTCGAGCAAGGATGTGGCTTTGAAGGCAAGAAAGCGGAAGCCAGCATGAACGCGGCGCGTTAAAAAGGGACATGGACCAGATATCGCAGACCCTTTTCCTCGATCCGGACGCTGCTTGGGCCGCATTTATAAGGCGCGACGGTGCGTTCGACGGGCGCTTCGTCGTCGCCGTGAGGACCACCCGCATCTATTGCAGGCCCAGTTGTCCCGCGCGCAGGCCAAGACGGGAAAACATTGCCTTCTTCCCCGACGGTGAGAGCGCCTGTCGGGCGGGATACCGCCCGTGCAGGCGATGTCTGCCCGATGAGGTGGGACGCGACCGGCTGGCAGTCGAAAGGGCGCTCATGCTGATCAAGGAGGCGGATGAAGGCGTGATACGGCTCGATCGGCTGGCGGCTGCGGTGGGCTATGCCCCGCATCATTTTCAGCGGCTCTTCACCCGGAGCGTCGGCGTCAGCCCGGCCGCCTATGCGCGCCAGTTGCGCGCGCGCCGGCTTGAGCGGGCCTTGGGCGAGGAGGAACAGGTGACCGATGCGCTCTATGAAGCCGGCTATGGCAGTGCGGCCGCGGCTTATGCCGATGTCGCCGGGCGACTGGGTATGACGCCTGGCACCCGCCGGGGCGGCGGGGCGGGCGTGCAGATCCGGTTCGCCGTCGCGGAAAGCTCGCTGGGGCCTGTGCTCGTGGCGGCGACGGGCAAGGGGTTATGCCGCATCGCGTTCGATGAGGGCGAGGCCGAGTTGCGCCGTTATTTCCCGGCGGCGCAGATCATGCCCGCCGATCCTGCGTTCGACGCGCTGGTACGTGATGTGGTGGCGGCCGTCGACGATCCCGCCCGTCCCACCCGCGACTGGCCGCTCGACGTGCGCGGGACGGCGTTTCAGCAGGCGGTCTGGCAGGCGCTGCGCGCCATCCCCGCGGGCGAGACACGGACTTATGCCGAAATCGCGGCCGCCGCCGGTCGCCCCCGTGCGACAAGGGCGGCAGGCAGCGCCTGCGGCGACAATGCGATTGCGGTCGTGATACCCTGCCACCGGGTTTTGCGGACGGACGGCGGGCTTGGCGGCTATGCCTATGGCACCGACCGCAAGCGGGCCCTGCTTGAGCGGGAGGCGCAGGCCCGTAAGGGATAATTTCCCGTCTGCGGTCGTTCTGCCTTGATGCACCTGGCCTTCTTTCCTTTTCCCGGGGTGCGCGATGAGGGTGCAAGCCGTGAACGACGCGCTGCTGGACGGACTGCAATATTATGGAGCCGGGGCGGCATTGCTCGCGGCGCTCATCGTGTCGCTGGATCTCGGACGGCGCATGACGGGTTGGGCATTCGTCCTGTTTGTGACCAGCTCGATCGCCCTCATTCTGTGGGGCTTCCTTCAACCGGAAAGTGAAGGGATCGGATGGCAGAATGTCGGTCTGCTCCTCATCAACTGCAATGGGGTTTACCGCTATCTCATCCGCAAGAGGCCGTCGGCCTGAACGGCGCATAGACCGGACCTCATTTCGGATTTGCGATTGCCCTGGTCGCGGGGGCATGATGGAATGATCGTCCACTTGACCTCAGGGAGAGGCGATGACGCCCGAATTTGACTACGCGCTCGGCGAAACGGCGGACATGGTCCGTGAGACGGCCCGGCGATTTGCCGCAGAAAAGGTCGCGCCGCTTGCGGCGGCGATCGATGCGGAGGACCGGTTTCCGCGCGAACTTTGGCAGCTCATGGGTGGCCTTGGCCTGCACGGCATTACGGTGGAGGAGGAGTGGGGAGGGCTTGGCCTCGGTTACATCCATCATGTCGTGGCTCAGGAAGAGATCGCACGCGCCTCTGCGTCCGTCGGTCTCAGTTACGGCGCGCATTCCAATCTCTGCATCAACCAGATTCGCCGCTGGGCCAGCCCTGAGCAGAAGGAGAAATATCTGCCCAGGCTGATTTCGGGGGAGCATGTCGGGGCGCTCGCCATGTCGGAGGCGGGGGCCGGATCGGACGTCGTCTCGATGAAGCTGCGCGCGGAAAAAGCAGGCGGCGGCTATATCCTCAACGGCGCCAAATACTGGATCACCAATGCGCCTGAGGCCGACACGCTGGTGGTCTACGCACGGACGGGCGACGGCGCCGGGGGCATTACCACCTTCCTCATCGAAAAGGGGATGAAGGGATTTTCCATCGGTCAGAAGATCGACAAGGTCGGCATGCGCGGCTCGCCTACGGGCGAACTGGTGTTTGAGGACTGCGAGGTGCCGGATGAAAACGTGATGGGACCTCCCAATGGCGGCGTCGGCGTGCTCATGTCCGGGCTCGATTACGAGCGGACGGTGCTGGCGGGCATACAACTGGGCATCATGCAGGCGTGCCTTGATGTGGTCCTGCCCTATGTCCGTGAACGAAAGCAGTTCGGACAGCCGATCGGAGCCTTTCAGCTTATCCAGGCGAAGGTTGCCGACATGTATGTCGCGCTCAGTTCGGCACGCGCTTATGTTTATGCCGTGGCAAAGGCGTGCGATGCCGGACGGACCACCCGGTTCGATGCCGCCGGGGCCATCCTGCTGGCAAGCGAGAACGCAGTGCGCGTGGCGCTGGAAGCTGTGCAGGCGCTGGGCGGCGCGGGTTACACCAGGGACTGGCCGGTAGAGCGCTACATGCGCGATGCCAAGCTGCTCGACATCGGCGCCGGGACCAATGAGATCAGGCGAATGCTGATCGGGCGCGAGCTGATCGGGGCCTGATCGCGCCGCGCTCCCGCCGGGCAATGCTCACAAGGGGTTCCACGCGGGAAGGCGTGTCGCGGCTGCCATCCGGCCGAGCAGCCCAGGCCATATGCGCATCAGCGCAAGACCCGCGGTCAGCGAACGCGGCGCTTCGGTGGCCCGCTGCAGGTGCATCGCCCGCCTGATCTGACGCGAGATCACGGGCCGCAGCCGGTCGTGATAAACATGCGGGCCCACCCCCCCGGTCACGCACAGGGCGGCGAGGCGGGCGCTGCGGAGCGCCGCCGCCATCCCGTCGCCGGTCAGGGGCGCGGTGAGCGCAGCCTGGTCGCCGAGCCGAAAGGCAACGGCGCTGTCGCTGTGGTCGTGGCCGTAGACATAGCCATAGGGAAGGCCCGCAACGGCGAGCGGTCGCGGAAAAAGCGGCTGCGCATCGCCCAGACGCCGCGCGAGATGAGGTTCGCTCATAAGCGCGGTGAGAAGGCTGTCCCAATCGCCCCCGATCTCCTCCAGGCGCCTCGCCTGGATCAGCACGCAGAGGTTGAGCGTGTCCGGGGTCACGCGTTGCAGGCCTGCATAACCGCCATCGAAAAGGACCATCTCGATCGCCCCGTCAGGCTCCCGCCGACCGCTGGCGCCCAGACGCCAGTGCATCTTCAACCCGACATAGTCGTCACGCCACCTTGATGGGTTCCGGCTTGCACCTCTGATGTTATGCTTCCCCGTTGCCAGGAGGATGGTGTCCGCGCGAACATCCCCGGCGCTGGTGCGCGCTTCGCCCCGGCGCAGCTCGATAACCCTGACACCGCGTTCTACAACTGCCCCCGCAACCTTCGCGGCGTGGAGCAGAGCCTCGTCCAGCACGTCCCGGCCGATGCCGCAGGCCATGAAGGGCAGCCGTGTCTCTACGATCCGTTGCCCCCGGATCACACGCAGCCGGTCCACGGGTATCGCGCCGAGCCGCTCAACATCGATTCCCATCAGGTCCAGTTCGTGCTGTGCTTCCATGGACAGGAACTCTCCGCAGACCTTGTGGTGCGGACCGGCCTCCCGCTCGATCACCCGCACCCGCACCCCTTGGCGCGCCAGCAGCGTCGCCGCCGCCCCGCCGGCCAGGCCGCCGCCCAGGATCAGAACGTCGCTCACCATTTGGTCCGCTCGACACAATAACGAAACGGAAAGCGCCAGCGGATGCGGGCCGTGCCTTCCAGACCCGCGGCGGCAAGGAGGCGCTCCCAGTCCTCGCGCCGGAACGCGCGCGCGATGGACAACGGGCCGTCATGCCGGACGAACGGATGCCAGTGCATGAGGGCGGACAGCAGGCGGAAGCCGTGATAGGCAAGCCAGTGCCGGTGCAGGTCGTTGATCAACCAGCCGAGCCCGGCCCGCGCCTCCATCCATGACAGAAATCGCACGATCTCCTCATCGGTCATATGGTGGGTCACAAGCGAACTGATGATGACGTCCACCGCTTCTTCGGGGGCCAATGCAAAGGCATCGCCGGTGCGATAGTCGATCGGCATAGACTCGGGCGTCAGCCGCCGCGCCACCGGCTCGCTGCGCGGGTTGATGTCATAGCCGATCAGACGCACGGTCCGGCCGGTTCTCATCAGGTCACGTCCCAGCGCGCGCAGCATGTCGCCTGCGCCGAAGCCCACGTCCAATATGGTGAGCGGCCGCCCCCTCGGCATTGCGCGGGCCGCGCGCGCGACGAAGCTCAGCGTGGGCGGGCGCGCCAGGGTAACGGTGTTGACGCGGGCGAGATCCTCGACGCAGGCGGCGAACTCCCTGGGGGGGACGTCCTCGCCGTCCATCCACTCCGGGTCGTATGAGCGGCTCCGCAGGTCGACCATCGCGGCGCGCCCTATAGCAACGAAAAGCGGAAGCTCTCCGCCGCCAGCCCCGGACCAAAGGCAAGCGCGATGCCATCCGAGCTGCTGCCTTGCTCACTCGCTGCGCGCGTCGCCATCATGCTCGCCAGCACGAACATCAAGGTCGCGGACGACATGTTGCCATAATCGTGCAGAATCCGCCGTGATGGTTCCAGCGCGGTGGAGGACAGGTCGAAGGCGCGCTCGACCGCGTCCAGGATCGTGCGGCCACCGGCATGGACCGCCCACAGGTCGTAGTCGGAAGGGGCACGCCCGCGCAGCAAACCGTCGGCGTCGTTGCGTTCGCGTTCAGCCGTCAGTGCCTGCGCGATCAGTGCCGGCACCTGCCCGCCCAGATGCATGTCAAATCCCTCGTCACCGATCCGCCAGGTGATCGCGTCGGCGGCGCCAGGGATGGTGGCCGCCCGAAAGTCGTGAAGGGCGATCCCTGTCGCGTCAGCAGTCACCAGCGCGGCCGATGCGCCGTCGCCGAACAGCAGCATCGCCAGCAGCCGTTCCAGGTCGGGCGTGCGGTGCAGATGCAGCGTGCACAGCTCCACATTGACCACCAGCACGCGCGCTGCGGGCTCGGACCGGACGATATGGTGCGCCACCCGCAAAGCGCTCACCGCGGCATAGCATCCCATGAAGCCGACGACCGTGCGCTCGACCGAGGGGGCTATCCCGGTCGTCTGGACTATCAACTGGTCGATTCCCGGGGCGACGAAGCCTGTGCAGGACGCAACGACGAGATGCGTGATGCCCTCGCCCGCGATGTCCGGGTTGAGCGCCCGCACGGCCTGCGCTGCCAGGCTCGGCGCCCACGCCTCGTATCGTTCCATGCGTTGCCGGGTGGAGGGCCAGTCATCCGGGTTGTAGAAGCCTTGCCGGTCGGTAAAACGGCCGTCGGGCAGAGTGTCCGGCTCCAGAAACGAAAAGCGCCGTTCTATGTCCGAGCGCGAGGCCATACGGTCGAACAGGATGCGCCGTCTGGGATCGTCGATATTCTGGCGGGCAAAGCCAATGAAGGCATCATGGACGGAGTACGGCGGCACGGCCGTGCCGACCGCGTTGATATGCGCCGTCGCGGTCACTCTTTCCTGCCGAGTGATCGATGCGCGGATGTACCGGGGTTACTCTTCGTGACGGCCATTCAGTATTTCCTCAGGTCCCGACCCGGCATATCCGTATAGCCGCAGAGTGCGCGAGCGTTCCTTAACGCACGATGATCTTGCCCGTCATTCCCAACATGGAATGTCCGAAATGTCTGCACACGAGCCGGAATTCACCCGCATGGGGGACAAGGTGTATTTCTGCCGCCTGGTGGCCGTTGAGTTTGATCCGGCCTTTGCCGACGCGGGCTGCGTCTTCTGGCGCCACGCGCGCTGCCGCGAAAAATTGCGGCGCCGTGAAATCATGTCCACCCGACGCGGTATTGATCAGCCGCAACAGATAAGGCTTTCCGTCGGTCAGCACGATCTGCTTGGGGGTGAAGTCAAAGTTCGACAGCTTCACCTCGACGGTTTCAGCATCACCGAAGTCGGCCGCCGACCTCGCCACCGCCGCGTCGACGGGAAGGGTGGATGCGCAAGCGGCCAGCATCAGGCAGACAGCACGCAGGGTCGATCGTGTCATGGTCCGACCTCCAACATTTCAACACTGACGATCATACCACATACGCTTC
>DASULD010000215.1:0-3941 GCA_036278355.1 Sphingobium sp. | reverse complement strand
CGCTCCACGCCCATTTCCGAACAGGCGATCATCGGCGCGGCGATCGGCGCCTCGTTGGTGGGCTTCAAGCCCATTGCGGAGATCATGCTGATGAACTTCACGACCGTGGCGATGGACATGATCGTGAACCATGCGGCGAAGCTGCGCTTCATGTCGGGCGGGCAGACCCATGTGCCAATCGTCATCCGCACCATGACGGGTACGGGATTTGCCAGCGGCGGGCAGCATTGCGATTATTTGGAGGCTTGGTTCGCGCATACGGCAGGTATCAAGGTCGTCGCTCCCTCCAGCCCGAAGGATGCCTACGGCCTGATGCGCAGTGCCATCGACGATCCCGATCCGGTGCTGTTCATCGAGAATCTGCCGACTTACTGGGCGCCTGCTGAAGCGCCGGAAAAGGGCCATCGCGTGCCCATCGGCAAGGCCAATGTGTTGAGCGAGGGCAGCGATGTCACCATCATCGCCTATGCTCGCATGATCCAGGAAGCGGTGCCCGCCGTCGCCAAGCTGAAGGAAGCGGGCATCTCTGCGGAGCTTATCGATCTGCGCACCATCGCGCCGTGGGACAAGGAGACGGTGGTGAAGTCCGTCGCCCGGACCGGCCGCGCCATCATCGTACATGAGGCGGTGACGCCCTTCGGTGCCGGCGCGGAAATCGCCGCGGTGCTGAACGAGGAACTGTTCGGCAAGCTCAAGGCTCCGGTAAAGCGGCTGGGCGGTGCATTCTGCCCGGTTCCTTTCTCCAAGCCGCTGGAAACCGCATTCGCCCCGCAGACCGCAGACATCGTCGCGGCTGCGGAAGCCATCATCAAGTCCTAATATCGCGCAGGGAGTTCTCCATGGCTGTTGAAGTATTGCTGCCCAAGATCGGTTTCTCGATGAACGAAGGCACGCTGGCCGAATGGCTGGTGGAAGATGGCGGCCAGGCCGTCGAGGGCCAGCCGCTCTATGCGCTGGAATCCGAGAAATCGACGCAGGAAGTGGAAAGCCCCGCCAGCGGTACTCTCAAGATCATCGCCCAGATCGGCGAAACCTATGAGGTCGGCACCATTCTGGCGACGATTGAGTAAGCCGATGCGCTATATCCTGCATGTGACGTCGCGGGCGGTGTCCGGACGCGAGGCGGAATATGATCGCTGGTATGATGAGGTCCACTCGGTCGAGATGTGCCGGTTGCCGGGCATTCTATCCTGCACGCGGTACAGGGAACTTGACATGACCGGGACCGAAACCGGCGTGTTCATTGCCGATTATGAGGTTGAGACGGATAATCCGGCCTCCTTGCTGAACAGTGTGTTCGCGGCGGCCCCGACCATGCAGATGACGGATTCGATAGATTTGGAAAGCCCGCGCTTCACATTCCTCAAGCCCATCGGGTCGCCGCGCATATGAGCGACTTGCTGGCAGGTCTTGCGCCTTGGCCACCGCCGCTCCTGGATCTCGGGCGAGGTTGAGCAGCGTTCCCTCGGCAAGATCAAGAAGCTGGCCTCCGCCGAACTTTTCGCCTGAAGTCAGATTGCGATTTTGATACCGACCGCCTTTTGACCGATCCGACGATGGGGCAGGAGCCTGCCTCATGTCGATCCAGGTCAGATCACCCGCGCGCTCTCATGGCTGCGAGCGCTGCCGCCGTCTCGTTCCAGATCGATCCCATGTCCGGATGCTGGCGTGCTTTTTCCCGATAGCCTGCAAGATTGGGACAGTCTGTCAGAGGATCGTCGAGTTCGAAGATCTGGGCGACTACCTCGCACAGCAACAGGCTGGGCAGCAGGATGCAGTCTGCCTTGCTGATGGCGCCGCCTACAGCGAAGACGCTGTCTGTAACGAACCGATCGCAAAGCCCCAGCCCGTTGCGCCAGTTGGCAATTTCGGCCGCGGTGATCGCCTCGTCTCTGGTTGCTGGATCCATCTGATTGAACAGGCGGGACATGGCGGGTGTCACATATAGCTCGAAACTGCGAATGATGTTTCGCATCCGCACCCGTTCAGCCGCGTCGGAGGGCAACAGGGGCGGCGCCGGAAACCGTTCGTCCAGATAGTCCAGGATGGTTTCGGACTCAGCGATAGCCAACCCATCGTCCGTGACCAGTACCGGCAATTTGCCGATGGGATTGATCGCCAGATATTCGGGCGACCGTATGCCCCCCGGCGGCGGTTGCATGTCATAGTCCAGCTTCTTGACGCGCAGGGCCAGTCGCACGCGGGCTGCGAAGGGCGAAAGCGTGACGGCGTAGAGGATCATGCATCGTCCCCTTCGCGATAGAGGCGCGCCAGCGTGCCGGCGAGCGGCGTTGGCACGAAGCCGTCGCCAAAGGGCCAATCAATCATGCCCGCCGCCGCCATGGTGCCGCCATCGACATGAATCGTCATGCCCGACACGAAAGCCGACAGGTCCGAACCCAGAAACAGAACGGCGTTCGCCAGCGCGTCGACCGGCGGCTGCTCGCCCCTGGGGATGTACATTTCCATCCCCTTGCCCTGGACTTGGGGAGGCAGTCTCGCAAAGCCTTCTGCAAAGGAGGGAGGCATGGCGGCCATATTGCCCCGGCTCGACGTGGTGTCGGGCGCGATGCAACTGACGCGGATTCTGTCCTTGCCCAGTTCGACCGCCATTGAGCGCGTGAAGTTGGTGGTCGCCGCCTTGGCGCCTGCATAGACGGAGAAGCTGGCGGCGCCGCGATGCGCCTCTATGGTGGTGAAATTGATGATGCTGCCGCCATCGCCGGAACGCTTGATCAGCGGCACGGCACGCTGCACCGATTGAACTACATAGCCGTAATTGCGGTGGATATCCCGGGCGATGTCGGCCCGACTCGCTTCGGAAAGCAGTTGTCGCCTGGTTCCGCCCGCGACGTTCACCACTATGTCGAGGCGCGGGTAGGCGCTTTCGACACTGTCGTAAAAGGCGTCGAGCGCGGCTTCGTCGGTGGCGTCCACGGTCATGGCGGTCACCTGACGGCCGCCGGATCTGATCGCGCTCTCGGTTTCGGTCAGCGCCGCCGCGTCGATGTCGCAGATCGCCAGGTCGACACCGGCCCTTGCCAATGCCAACGATATTCCTGCGCCGATGCCGCCGCCGCCGCCAATAATGGCGGCCACTTTTCCGGGCAGATTGGCGCGCGCATCCAGAAAACCGCTCATCTCGGGGCTCCTCTCTCCGCGCGGTTGTTGCAGGGTTGCATGCAAAACGGCAAGGCTGCCACCACAGGCATCAAAAGGCCGATGAGAAGGGCATGATGACTGTGTCGCGTGGGACTCCGATGTAGGATGCACGCGCAGCGGGAGCGGAAGATGGATCGACTGACGGCGATGGAGGCCTTTGTGGCGGTGGCCGAGGTCGGATCCTTCACGCGCGCCGCGTTGCGCCTCAATATCTCGACGCCCATGGTCACACTGCATGTGAGGCGGTTGGAGGAGCATCTGGGCGTGCGGCTGTTCAACCGCTCGACCCGGCGGGTTGCCCTTACCGTGGAAGGTGCCCATTATCTGACCTATGCGCACGCCGCGCTGGACGCGGTGGCCATGGCGGATACGGCGGTGCGGCCGGGCGCCGGCATAGCGGGGCGCGTGCGGCTGGACGCCCCAGCTTCCATGGGACAGGCGTTCATCATGCCGGCGCTGGCGGAATTTCAGCGGCTCCATCCCCGGCTTATCCTCGACCTGACGCTGGGCGATCGGGGGACGCTCTTTCGCATCGACGGTTTTGATCTGGTCATCCGGGCGGGTGAGGTGCCGCCGACCGGATGGACTACCGTGAAGCTGGGCACGACACGACTCGTCTGCCTTGCATCGCCCGATTATATTGCGCAGCATGGCCAGCCGATGGAGGCCGACGACCTGACCCATCATCGGACCATCCTGTATGCCAGCGTGGAGACGCCGGGCGGCAATCCGCTGCAACTGCGGCAGGGCGACCGCACTGTTCGGGTGCGCCCACCCAC
>DASULD010000214.1:0-3981 GCA_036278355.1 Sphingobium sp. | reverse complement strand
CTGCGCAAACAGCAACGCAGCGCGCTGGACGGATCATGCCCTTTGGGTCCATCTGCGTGGCCGACAAGGAGAGACCGCATGCCGGAACCGTTACGCCATTATGACCGCCTGGCAGGAAAGGTCGCCATAGTGACCGGCGCGGGCGCGGAAGGAGATGATGTCGGCATTGGTCGTTCGATCGCTCTGCTGATGGGTGCGGAAGGCGCGCGGCTCGTTTGCGCCGATCTTGACGCCGCACGGGCTCAGGCCACGGCCGAACGGATCGAAGCCAGCGGTGGGCGCGCCGTGGCAGTGGACGGCGATGTTGCTGACCCGGCGGTATGCGCCAGGTTGGTGGATGCGGCGATCACCGCATTCGGAAGGCTGGATATTCTGGTCAACAATGTCGGCATATCCGGCCCCGCGACCCTCGAAACGATGACGCTGGACCAGTGGAACCGGACGCTGACCACCAATCTGACCAGCGCGATGCTGATGATCCAGGCGGCCGTTCCGCATATGGTGCGTGGCGGCGGCGGGTCCATTGTCAACATCTCTTCGCTGGCCGGCATAAGGGCTATGGGCGCCATCGCTTATGGTCCGTCCAAGGCTGCGATGGCACAGCTTTCCCGGGAAATTGGCGTGCTGCACGGCCGCGATGGCATCCGCGTCAACACGGTGGCGCCGGGCCACGTCATGACCCCTCACGCGGCCCGCTACATGTCCGATGAGATGCGCGAGATGCGCAGAAAGGTCAGCCCTCTCGGCATTGAGGGCGATGCCTGGGACGTGGCGCAGGCTGTGCTGTTCCTGGCGAGCGACGAGGCTCGCTTCGTCAACGGGGTAGAAATGGCGGTCGACGGCGGCGTGGTGGGGATCGGGCCGCTGGCTGGCCATGCCCTGATTGTCGACCGCTGACGCGGCGCGGCGGGCTCTAAAATATCATGGCTGCGATGAATGTTGATCCGGCATTCGGGACGATTGATTGAAAACATCCTTCCACCCTGCATGGACAGAGGCGCGCCTGACGCTGGAGCATTTTCAAGCGGCAAACGCGGGACAAGGGACAGAGTCCTTTCGCGCTATGTGAAAAGATTTCAGCTCAGCCTCTTTCGACGTCCGGGCCAAAATCAGGCGTGTCGACGGCCGTCCAAGGTAAGTGGCGGAAATAACGCGCCCCTGCCTCCGCCTGATTATGCACTGGGGTCAGGATGTTTTCGTCCCACACCTCCCCGATCCGCTCGGCGACCCGCTCGGCGCTGATGTCCGGGTCGAAAATCTCCGCCGTCTCCGCGAAGATCAGGCTCGACAGGCGACCGCCGCCCGTCAGCAGGATCCGGCCCGTCTCCGTGCAATCGCGGCTCAGAAACCAGGCCATCGCCGCCGCCACCTTTTCCGGCGGCAGATTGTCGCGGAACCAGGCGACCGTGGAAGCGTCCGGTATCTGCTCGATCAGGCGCGAATAGGATGTCGGCATAACGGCATTCACCAATATACCCAGCGGCTTGCCCTCGATCGCCGTATCCAGCGTCAGCCCCAGCATGCCCGCCTTGGCAGCGCCATAAGGGGCGTTGCCACCGACACCCAGGGCGCCGTTGGAACTGACATTGAGGATGCGGCCATAGCGGTTCTCCGCCATGTGCGGCCATGCTGCGCGCATCAGATGATGGGCACCGATGAGGTTGGTTGCATAATGGCGCTCGATCGCTTCGTCATCGTGCGCCGTGAAGGGGCCGGCAATGCCCGTGCCGGCATTGTTGACCAGAATGTCGATCCGTCCGAAGGCGTCAAGGGTCGCCTGGACGATCGTCCGCGCATTTGCCGCCGTGCCGACCGGCAGACCATTGGCAATCCCTTGTCCACCCATCGCGACAATTTCGTTCACTACGGCCTGGGCTGGCGCGACGCTGCCATTCTGTTCGCCCAGAACGCCGCCGCCATAGTCATTGACGACGACGGCAGCGCCACGGCGCGCCAGTTCCAGTGCATAGCATCGCCCCATGCCGCCGCCTGCGCCCGTCACGATGGCTACCTGGCCGGAAAAATTCATGGTCATGCTGTCATCGCCTTCACCAGTTCCGGCATGATCTCCGCGCCGGAAGCAAAAGAGCTGGTCCATTCGGGTTGCGCGGTCAAACCGCGCATCACGCTGTCGATATCGCCTTCGGACAATTGGTGGACGGGGCCTTCCAGTATCTGGACCCGACGGACATTGCCTGCGCCCGCGTGGTAAATGCCGCCTGAGGTGCTGCATCGGTCGCTGCATAGCCAGCCGACGACCGGCGCGACATGATCAGGTGAGGCATAGTCTGCCCATTCGGTCGGGATGCTGCCCGCCGACATGGGTGTGTAAGCGGCTGGCGCGATCACATTGACGCATATGTCCGCGCCGACAGGAACATCGATGGCCAGAGAACGCGCGATGCCGACCATCGCCGCCTTGGACGCCGCATAATCGGCCGAGCCGATCTGTCCCCACAATCCTGCGCTGGAGCCGGTCAGCACGATTCGCCCATATCCCGCTTCCACCATCGCGGGCCATATCGCCTTCAATCCCACCAGCACGCCGCGCAAGTTGATCTCCAGCATCGCATCCATTTCGTCCAGCGTTACGCTGCCGAAATCGCGGAACGCCTGAACGCCCGCATTGCTGATGAAAATGTCGGGCGAACCGAAATGCTGCCGGGCGATCCGCACCATTTCGGCTGCAGCTTCCGGGGTCTCCACCGATCCATCATGCGCGACCGCCCGGCCGCCTGCCGCCACGATCTCCTTCGTGACCGCCCGGGCGGAGGAGGAGCCGTCCGGCGCCTTGCGGTTGCTGACCACGACGGCGCAGCCATGCGCCGCGAGCCAATGCGCGTAGGCGCGGCCCAGGCCTTTGGTTGCGCCGGTAACGATGGCCGTGCGGCCCGAAAAGTCGAGTGTACTGCTCACAGCATCATCTGCCCGCCGTCGACGTTGATCGTCTGGCCGGTCACATAGTGGCTGTCATCGCTGGCCAGGAACAGCGCGGCAGGCCCGATGTCCTCCATGCAATCACCCAGATAGCCAAGTGCGATCAGCTTCATCACCTTCTCCGCCTCTTCCGGGAAATCCGTGATCCATTGCTGGGCAACGGGGCTGAGCGCGGCGGGGCAGATCACATTGACGCGGATCTTGTACTTGCCCAGTTCCCGGGCCGCGGTGCGGGAAAGGCCGCGAATGGCCTCCTTCGTCGCGGCATAGGCGGCGAAGCCCACGCCGCCATGAATGCCCTCATAGGAACCGAAGTTGATGATCGTGCCGCCTTTCTCCTTCATGTGGGGGATGGCCGCCTGCATATGCTGGAAGGTGCCATAGAGACCGGATTCGATCGTCATCGCGAAAAGGGCGTCGTCCGTATCCTCGAACATCGTGCCGGGTTTGGACGTCTGGGCATTGTTCACCAGAATGTCGATTCCGCCGAACAGTTCGACCGCCTTCGCCACGGCGGCTTCCGCATCCACGCGCACCCCTGCGGTGCCCATCATCCAGGCGGCTTCACCGCCGTCGGCCGTAAGTCCGGCAACGGCTGCTTCCAGTTTGTCCGCAGTACGGCCGGTGATCAGGACCTTTGCGCCTTCACGCAGGAAAACCTGCGCGATACCCAAACCCACGCCCTGGCCGCCGCCGGTGACGATCGCGACCCTGCCGCTCAATCTGCCCGCCATATTCTCTCCTTTGATCTCGATGCTCCGGCGCCGATGAACTCCCGCAGCGCCCATGTCGCGCCCATGATCGCTGCGACTGCTCTCCTTATTCCATATGGTCCGATGAACGCGCGATCAGCGACTCAAAGTCCGAACAGGCCGGAGACTTGCGACGAAAGACCGCATTGGCGCGCAACGCTATCTCCCCGTCTGCGCTGAAGCGGCATTGCGCGAAGCCAAGGTTGGGCGTCCAACGCAGAACCTCCGCCCGTCCTTCGATCCATTGTCCTTCGACGGCGGCGCTCAGGAAATCGATGCTGAGCGAAACGGT
>DASULD010000213.1:0-11618 GCA_036278355.1 Sphingobium sp. | reverse complement strand
ATTAAATCATATTAATATATCCAAGCAAATAGGATTCTAGATACTCTTGTTCTGCAGACCAAGACCTAACTTTCTTTAAGGCCTTATAAATCGGAAACCTCCACGCCTGATCGGGGAGCGTAAAAACAGTATACAAAACTTTTCCATAAGACTCGGAAACGTAAAATCGGAAACATAATATTTTTCCATCTTTAACAAAAGAATAGAAATCTTGACTTGAAAACTCATCAATGTCCTCTGACAAAAGGCGGCAAAACGAAGACATAGGCTTATTTTTTTCCAACATAAGCATAAGCTCTTTGCCAACAAATTTGTTGTATTTGTCCATAGCTTACTCCACTCATCTAGGCTTTTCGCCTTTGACCGGATCTCCACGATCTCTTTTACCTTTGCAATCGGGACATTCAGAAGTTCCCGTCGAGCCACCATGAGGAGCACCGCAGCTTGAGCAGGGAATCGTAGCGACACAGATTGAGGGCGCAAAATCGCCTAGCCCGAAGGGCGATTATCTCACTGATTTATCTAGAAAAACTGGAGCGGGCGAAGGGATTCGAACCCTCGACCCCAACCTTGGCAAGGTTGTGCTCTACCCCTGAGCTACGCCCGCTCTGGCGGCCGGCGCGTATATGATCCTCGCGTCCCGGCAGGTGAGCGGCGCAGTTAGCATCGGACTTTCAGGCGGGCAAGCCCCTTTATGCGCCGCGGCGATATTGTCGGGTCACACTGCCGGGCTTTGTTTCCGGGCCGTTACCGCCGGGGTGAAATGGATACGCGGGCGGGATGCGCGCGGGGCAAGGTCGTGGTCGTGGATGTAGGCGGAAAAGCGCTCACGCACCTCCTGCTCATCCAGATCAAAGGCGGCCAGCGTGTAGCGGTGCGCCCTTGCCTGACCGGTGCGATCGGACGATCGCATATAGCGGCGCATAGCGGGAAGTGCGGGGGCGATGTCCATGTCCAGAAACTCATAGATCCGCGCCATGACCTGTTCCCAGTCGCGATCCATCTCCGAATAGCGGACGTCAATCATGCGCGAGGGATTCATTCGAGTGCGCGTCTCCCGCATCCGCTCGATCTGCAGCGTTGTTTTGCGCAGCCATTCGCGGCCTACCCAGTCGCCATCGACCTGGTCGCTGTGGATGATCATCTGGTTCCATGCGAGCGAACAGGAACTGCCGACCACCCGCGCCGGATCGCGGTGGATGAAGACAAGCCGCGCGTCGGGAAATGTGCCGAGCAGTGCGGGCAGGTCAAGCATGTGCTGAGGTGTCTTCAACACCCACGGGCGCAGGCCGCCGTCGCCGCGTATCCAGCTGATCAGCCGCAGCAGCCGCGCCATGTGCTGATAGGCGGGCGTCGCATCCTGCCCCTCGCACCAGCGCCCGTAGCTGGGAACCCTCCACTGGGCCTCGTGCTTCATGCCCCATGCGGACGCCACGAGCAGGCCAAGCTCCTCTTCAGGTTGCATCGGGCCGGTCGGATGGATGGCAGCAGTGCGCGGATTGGCGTGATGAACCGCCGAGAGTATGCGTCCGGCGGTGGCTGGGCGCGGATCGGCATCCCCTGGCATGAAATGCGGATGCGGGGCAGGGCAGACGGCCTCGAAAAAGCGAAGGTGGGTAAAGCGCGTGTCCGCCGCGAGCAGCCGGTGCAGCCTTGTCGTGCCCGACCGCATGGGGCCGATAACGATGACGGGACTACGCAGCGGCTGGCGCAGGATTTCGGGATGGGCCTGGAACCAGTGCCGGGTCCAGAGCCTGTCTCTCAGCAGCTTGACGATCTGTCCGTGGGCCACGAACGCGCCGAGCGGGTTCAGCATCGCCTCGCCGTTGAGCGCGTCGACCATCTGCCGTAGCGGATGCCGGAACCATTCATCGCCAAAGTCGTCGAGGCCGCTTTTTCGTTTCGCCGTTTCGATGAGTTCGTCAACGTCGAGGTGCGGCGGATCGAGCCAGCCGCGCTGCCAGAGAGTGGGAAAGAGGCGATTGGCGGCGCCGACCAGCCAGGATCTTTTCGGGAGATATGCGGCGCGAGACATCAATGAGAAAAAGCACATCTGGCCCGGGATGGTTCCGCTGGCCGCAAAATCGCGAGTGCCGGGACATTCGTATCCCTCCGCCATCTCGCCAAATCTGGCAGTGGAGCATGGGCAATGATCGCCGCGATAATGCGATACAAAGCGATTTCCGCTACAGGCTTCCGGGGCGACGAGTCAGGCATCGTTCGGGCGGCCGTACCCAAACATGCATGGAACTTGCGTCATCGCGCGCAGTGCACCACATAGGGCGCTAGTGGATTGACTTTGACATTTGCATCCCCTGTCGGTTGGGATAGGTCTGCAAATGTCGAAATCGTAGAAACCACTGGAATCAAAAGATTGCTGGTGGTCGTAAGAGAGATTCTGACGTTCAAATGCATCCTGTCCGACAGGGTGGCAAATCAGAATCGGACCACTGGACGCCGCCGGTGCCGTTGGGTTTTGGCGGGAAACATGTTTAACCGGAGGACAGTGTGGCGACCCTGGGGCTTAGTGAGGCGGACCGCAAGGCGGTAGAGGAATTCAGGCAGAATGTCGTAGAGCCTTCGCGCACGTCTCTTGTGATCGTGGATTTCTGGGCCGAATGGTGCGGCCCCTGCAAGCAACTTACGCCCGTGATCGAGAAGGTCTGCGCCGACTATGCCTCGAAGGGCGTCACGCTCGTAAAGATCAACGTGGACGAGAACCGCTTCATTGCGTCGCAATTCCGCGTCCAGTCGATTCCCACCGTGTACGCGGTGTTTCAGGGACAGCCGGTCGCGGATCTGAGCCAGGCGCGCACCGAAGGGCAGCTCAAGCAGATGCTCGACCAGATACTGACACAACTGCCGATCGAGTCGGAAGCCGGTAATCTGGCCGGGGAAATCGCGCCGCTGATCGCGATGGGCGAGCAGGTGCTGGAGGAAGGCGACGCGGAACGCGCGCTGTCGATTTTCTTGCAAATCGCGGAGATGTCGCCCGACAATCCGGTGGTGGTTGCTGGCTGGGCGCGTGCGCTCATCCTCCTCGGGCGTCTCGATGAGGCACAGGCCCTGCTTGACGGCCTGCCTGCGGATACGGCCAAGGACAGCGCGCTGGAACGCGCGCGGGCGATGCTTTCTCTTTCCCGAGAGGCCGCGCCCGTGGCGGACGTGTCGGGGGTGGAAGCAAGAATTGCCGCGAATCCCGACGATCATGAGGCACGGTTCGAACTGGCGGGCGGGTTCATGGCCAATGGTGATCGCGACCGTGCCGCCGATGCGCTGCTGGAGATCATCGCGCGTGACCGGGACTGGAACGAGGGCGCGGCCAAGGCGCGGCTGCTCAAGCTGTTCGAGGCGGAAGGTCTAGAAGACCAGTGGGTGTCGGCACAACGGCGGCGTCTCTCCGCAATCTTGTTCACCTGAGGCGTGAGGGGGCAGTGGACGGGCAACGCATTTCCCTGTTTCCACTGGCAGGGGCACTGCTGCTTCCCGGCGCGCATCTGCCGCTGCACATATTCGAGCCGCGCTACCGGGCGCTGGTAAGCGACGCACTGGCGCGAGACCGGCTGATCGGCATGGTACAGCCAAGCGACAATGAACCCGTGCCCCACCTTTACGACGTTGGATGCCTGGGGCGCATCGTCGAATGCGATGCATTGTCCGATGGCCGTTACAACATCATCCTTTCGGGCCTGTCGCGGTTTCGTATCCTTCGGGAACTGGACGTGACCACGCCGTTCCGGCAGGTCGAAGCAGAGGTTGAACCCGAGGGGAAGGAAGGGGATGCGGCACTCGCGCCAGTCGAGCGCGCGGCGCTTGAGCGGGAGGCGCAGCGCTTTGCCGAACATCTTGGCTACATGGTCGACTGGTCGGCGGTTTCCCGCCTTGACGATGCAGCGTTGGTCAACGGCATAGCGCAGGTTGCGCCGTTCGATGTCGCCTCGAAACAGTCGCTGCTGGAGGCGCGATCGCTGAGCGATCGTGTCGAGCGCATCATTCAATTGATGCAGTTTTTCGGAATGATGGACAGGAACGGACCGGCGACGCTGCAATAATCGGGTCGCCGATCCCGTTATTCCGTTCCTCTACGCCTGCTTTCCGAGTTTTACGACCTTGCCGCCGTCCTGTTCGTGACCAGGTTCGGGCACACGCTCTTCGTACATGCTCGCCATCGGCGCGTCCTCAACCTCGATCACGGTTTCGGCCGTGAAGCCGTTGAACCCGGTGCGCATGGCGCACCCATAAGCGCCGAGCATCCCGATCTCGATATAGTCCCCCGCCTGAACCCCGGATGGCAGCATGAACGGCCCGGCCATATGATCCATGTCGTCGCAAGTCGGCCCGTAGAAGCTGAACGGCATCAGTTCGCCGGTTTCTTCTTCGGTGCGAAGCAACTTCACCGGAAAACGCCAACCCACGTGCGCCGCATCGAACAGCGCGCCATAAGCACCGTCGTTGATGTAGAGTTCCTCGCCCCTGCGCCGCTCGACGCGAACGATGAGCGAGCTGTACTCTGCACACAGCGCCCGGCCGGGCTCGCACCACAATTCGGACGAATAGCTGACCGGCAGGCTTTCGGCTGCCCGGTAAATGGCATCGAAATACAGGTCGAGAGCAGGGGGCTCTCTGCCTGGATAGATGGATGGGAAGCCGCCCCCGACATCGACGATGTCGATCGTGACCGACGCATCGACGATCGCAGCGCGCACACGCTCGATCGCCTGGGTGTAGGCGTGGGGGCTCATCGCCTGGCTACCGACGTGAAAGCAGATGCCGAGCGCGTCGGCGGCCTGGCGCGTCGCCATCAGCAGCTCGCGCGTGTCGGCTGCCTCGGCGCCGAACTTCGACGCGAGGCTCAGCTCGCTGTATTCCGATGAGACACGCAGACGGACGCACAGTTCCAGATCGGCCGCATTGCCGGTTGCCCGCATGATCTTGTGTAGTTCCTCCATCGTGTCGAGGGAGAAGGTTCGCACGCCATGCACATGGTACGCCTCCGCGACAGCCTCCTCGGCCTTCACCGGATGCATAAAGCACAGCTTCGCGTCAGGCAGCGTTTCCGCCACCAGCCGGGTCTCGGCGATAGAGGCGACATCATAATGAGTGATGCCGCCGTCCCACAGGATGCGGAGCAGGTCGGGCGACGGATTGGCCTTGACCGCGTACAGCGACTTACCCGGAAATTTCTCAACGAAATAACGGGCGGCGCGGCTGGCGGCCTGCGGGCGAATGAGCGTTACCGGTGCTGCCGGATTGAGGGCGGTTGCTACCCCCAGCGCGCTATGATGCTTGTACAATTCAAGGGACCTCCAGTGGCAGTTCAGACGAATAAGCTGCCTTGCGGTGGAAGTCCCATGGGGCAGCGGGGGCTCGCTATATGCCCGGCATCCCCCCGTGTAAAGCGGCCAGCCTTAAAAATAGTGCGCGCCTGCCGCATATTTTCATCTTGTGGGCGCAAGCGTTGATCAGGACAGGCGGCGCTTGAAATCCTCATAGCCGAAGGTTCGGATCGCGCGCATAACGCCGGTCTGGCTGTCCCAGAGCCAGATCGAGGGCAGGGGAACGCCGTTGAAGCTGTTGGTCTTGACCATCGAATAATGCGCCTGATCAAGGAACGCGATGCGCTGCCCCGGCACGGGGGCAGATCCGATTCGGAAGTCGCCGATGATGTCTCCGGCAAGGCAGGAGGGGCCGCCCAGCCGAGTCGCTGGACCTTCATGCCGTTCCCCGAGCATGGCCGGGCGATAGGGTGCCTCTATGACGTCGGGCATATGGCAGGTCGCGGAGATGTCGGTGATCGCGACAGGCATACCGTTGTCGATCACGTCGAGGATTTCACCCACCAATATGCCGGCGTCGAGTGCCACCGCTTCACCTGGTTCGAGATAAAGTTCGAGGCCGCTTGCCTGTCCGACGGCGCGCAGGAACTCGATCAGGTCTTCCCGTTGGTAATCCGCGCGCGTGATATGATGCCCGCCGCCAAAATTAAGCCATTTCAATTGCTTGAAATGCGAACTTATCATTGGTTCCAGCGCTTGCCAGGTCCGCCGCAGCGGCACGAAATCCTGTTCGCACAACGTATGGAAATGTAGGCCGGAAACGCCGTTCAGATGCTCCGGACGAAGCTGATCCACCGGAAAGCCGAGGCGACTGTGCGGCTGGCACGGATCATATTTCTGAACCTCGCCCTCGGCATGGAGGGGGTTGATCCGCAGCCCGACGTCGAAGCTGTGCCCGGCGGCGCGCGCGGCGTCAAGAATGGGTCGGAAACGTTCATGCTGTCCGGGCGAGTTGAAGATCACATGGTCGGAAAGCGCGCAGATTTCGGGCAGATCCTCCGCTTTGTAACCCGCGCAATAGGTGGCGACTTCGCCCGCGCCGTCGGTACCACCATATTCCTCGCGCCCGAGCCGCGCCTCATAGAGGCCGGAGGCGCATACGCCGTCGAGATATTCAGCTACCACGCCGCCCAGCGACCACATCGAAAAGGCCTTGAGCGCGGCCAGCATCTTAATACCGGCGCGGTCGCGCACATCCTTGAGGACCGCGAGGTTGCGGCGCACCGCCACCTCATCCACCACAAAGGCAGGGGTCGGTACGCTGTTCAGATCAAAATGCGCGAAAGCGCCCGGATCGCCGGCCCGTGTTTCCATCAGAACTTCAGCGGCCCCGGCAATTCCTTCACCTGCCAGGGCAGACCCTGCGTGTTCAGCATGTCCATGAACGGATCGGGGTCCATCTGTTCCATGTTGAACACGCCGCTGCCCGACCATTTGCCCGTCAGAATCATCGCCGCGCCGATCATCGCCGGAACGCCGGTGGTGTAGCTCACCGCCTGATTGCCGGTTTCGGCATAGGCGTCCTCATGATCACAGATGTTGTAGATGTAGAAGGTCCTGGGACTGCCGTCCTTGCCAATTCCCGTTGCGATGTCGCCGATGTTGGTCTTGCCCTTCGTCGTCGCGCCGAGCGTGGAGGGCTCGGGCAGCACCGCCTTCAGGAACTGGAGCGGGATGATCTCCTGACCGTTGTAGATGACAGGGTCGATCCGCGTCATGCCGACATTCTGTAATACTTCCAGATGCTTGAGGTACGCATCTCCGAACGTCATCCAGAAACGGATTCGTTTGATCTCCGGCAGGTGCCTGGCCAGGCTCTCAAGTTCCTCATGATACATGAGGTACATGTTCTTCGGTCCGACGGCCTCGAAGTCGAACGTCTGCTTGTAGGACAGGGCAGGGGTGGTCACCCACTTACCATTTTCCCAATGACGCGCGGGCGCGGTGACCTCCCGGATGTTGATCTCCGGATTGAAGTTGGTCGCGAAATGCTGGCCATGATCGCCGCCGTTGCAGTCGAGAATGTCGAGCGTGTCGATCCGGTCGAGGTGATGCTTCTTAAGATAGGTCGCGAACACCGACGTCACACCGGGGTCGAAGCCGGACCCTAGCAGGGCCATCAGCCCGGCTTGCGCGAACCGATCTTGATAAGCCCACTGCCAGCTATATTCGAAATGGGCCTCGTCACGCGGCTCATAATTTGCGGTGTCCATGTAATGGACCCCGGCCGCGAGGCACGCGTCCATGATCGCGAGGTCCTGATAGGGCAAGGCGAGATTGACGACGAGTTTTGGTCCGATTTCGCGGATCAGCGCCGTCGTGGCCACAACGTCGTCCGCGTCGATCTGCCGCGTGGCGATCGTGACGCCGGTGCGCTCCTTCACCGAAGCGGCGATGGCGTCGCATTTGGAGAGCGTACGGCTGGCCAGCGTGATGTCGCTGAAGATACCGCCGTTGCCGGCCTGTAATTGGGCCATCTTGTGCACCGCGACCGAACCGACGCCGCCGGCGCCAATTACCAGAACCTTGCTCAATCCGCGCTCCCGTCACCAACAAAGGAAAGGCCGCGATATAATGCCGTTCCGTGACAGTGCAATGGCAGCCTGACCTCGGCGCGAACTGGGAACCAATGCGGCCCATCACCATATAGCATGTATGAACAATCCCGGCCGCTGGATCGTCCCATCGCGCGACGGGCTTTATGTGGAGCCCGGCGGCTTCTGGATCGATCCGGCCGTGCCGGTGCCCCGTGCGCTTGTCACCCACGGCCATTCGGATCACGCCCGCGCCGGTCATCACGCGGTGATGGCGACGGCGCAGACGCTGGCCATCATGGCAGTGCGTCACGGCCCGGCGGCGGGCGCTCAGGCTGCACGTTATCACGAGACGCAGCGGATCGGCGAGGTCGATGTCCGCTTCGTGCCGGCCGGACACATCCTTGGTTCGGCTCAGATCGTGCTGGAGCATCGCGGGGAACGCGTTGTCGTTTCGGGCGATTACAAGCGCGCCCCGGACCCGACTTGCGCGCCGTTCGAGCCTGTGCCGTGTGACGTCTTCATCACCGAGGCCACCTTCGCGCTGCCCGTATTCCGCCATCCGCCGGTCGAAGGCGAAGTCGCAGCGCTGCTGTCGCGCCTGCGGGACAATCCGGACCGCTGCGTGCTGGTTGGCGCCTATGCGTTGGGCAAAGCCCAGCGGGTGATCCTGGAGCTGCGGGCTGCGGGGCATCAGGCGCCCATCTGGCTTCACGGCGCGTTGCAGGCGCTGTGCGGGCTCTATCGCGACTTCGGCTTTGATCTTGGCGATCTGCGGCTGGTGACGCCGGAAAACAAGAAGGCGCTGGCCGGTTCGCTCATCCTCTGTCCGCCCTCCGCGCTCGCCGACCGGTGGACGCGCGGGCTGCCTGATCCGATCACCGCGATGGCGTCCGGCTGGATGCGCATCCGCCAGCGCGCGCGGCAGCGCAATGTCGAATTGCCGCTTGTCATCTCCGACCATGCGGACTGGGATGAGCTCACCGCCACCATCCGAGAGGTCAACCCGGCCGAAGTCTGGATCACCCACGGCCGCGACGACGCGCTGATGCGCTGGTGCCAGCTTGATCAGCGGCACGCGCGCCCGCTGCACCTGATCGGCCGCGAGGAGGACGCGGAGTAATGGACCGCTTCGCCCATCTCCTCGATCGCATCACCTACACCCGTTCCCGGAACACCAAGATCACGCTGATCGCGGACTATTTGCGCGTGACGCCCGATCCAGACCGGGGCTGGGCGCTGGCCGCGATGACGGGTGACCTGGGCTTTGCTTTCGTAAAGCCGTCGCTGATCCGCGCTCTGGTGGAGGAGCGGGTGGACCCGGAGCTGTTCCGTATCAGCCGCGACTATGTCGGCGACACGGCCGAGACGGTGGCCCTGATCTGGCCGGCCCCCGGGGCGCCCGAGCCGTTTCATGCGCCGCATCTGGGAGCTGTGGTGGAGGCGCTGCGTACCACAGGCAAGACCGGTATTCCGGCCTATCTTTCCGATTTGTTCGATACGCTGGACGCGAGTGGCCGCTACGCGCTGGTGAAGCTGGCGACCGGAGCGCTGCGCATGGGCGTTTCCGCTCGGCTGGCCCGCACCGCCTTTGCCGAGGCGTTCGGGGTCGGGCTGGACCGGGTGGAGGAGGCCTGGCACGCGCTGGAGCCGCCTTTCCTCGATCTCTTTGCCTGGGCGGAGCGCGGAGGGCCATTCCCCGGAGATGTGGCGCGCCCCGTGTTCCGCCCGTTCATGCTCGCACATCCCCTAGGTGACGATGCCGTGCTGGACCTTGCCGATTATGCGGCCGAATGGAAGTGGGACGGCATCCGCGTGCAGGTGGTTCGGGTAGGGGACGATGTTCGCCTGTTCAGCCGCACGGGCGATGATATCTCCGTCAGCTTTCCGGAGATCGGCCCTGCGATGACGGCGCCCGGAGTGGTGGATGGTGAGCTGCTGGTGCGCGGCACGGGGCAGGGGGCGCAAGACATGTCGGGTTCGGCAGGGAGCTTCAACGCCCTGCAGCAGCGGTTGGGGCGCAAGCGCGTGACGGCGACGATGCTTGAGGCCGCACCCGCCTTCGTCCGCCTCTATGACCTGCTGTTCGACGGAGCGGAGGATCTGCGCGAGCATCCCTGGACGTATCGGCGTGAGCGGCTGGAGCGATTTGCCACGCGCCTGCCCGAAGCCCGGTTCGACATTTCGCCGATTATCGAAGCACGGGACTTTGCCGAGCTGGCGGACATTCGTGCCCGCGCGCGTGAGGCCGCGATAGAAGGTGTGATGCTCAAGCGCCGTGACAGCGCCTATCTCGCGGGGAGGCGCGTGGGGTACTGGTACAAGTGGAAACGCGATCCGCTGACCGCCGACTGTGTGCTGATGTATGCGCAGCGGGGCAGCGGTAAGCGATCCTCCTTCTATTCCGACTACACCTTCGGCGCCTGGGACGGCGACGGCGCGCTGGTGCCGGTCGGCAAGGCCTATTTCGGTTTCACCGACGAGGAGCTGAAATGGCTCGACCATTTCGTGCGCAGCCACACGGTCGCGCGCTTTGGCCCGGTGCGGGAGGTGGAGAAGACGCTGGTGCTGGAGGTCGCGTTCGATTCCATCCACCGCTCCGGGCGGCACAAGTCGGGCGTGGCCATGCGCTTCCCCCGGATCAGCAGGATCAGGCGGGACAAACCCGCAGATGAGGCGGATACCGCCGATACGCTGCGGGCGCTGATCATGGATTGAACCTGGTTCAAGCAAGGAGACGGACAATGCGCGTGATGGTGTTCGTGAAAGCGACCGAAGACAGTGAGAAAGGCCTTTTTCCGGAGCCCGAGACGACCAGGATGTTCGAGGCAATGGGCAAATATAATGAGGAACTGGCCAAGGCTGGCATCCTGCTCGATGGCGACGGTCTCAAGCCCTCTTCGGAAGGCAAGCGTATCGCTTTCGATGGTGCCGGCCGTACCGTGATAGACGGACCCTTCGCCGCGACCCGTGAACTGGTCGCCGGTTTCTGGCTCTGGGAGGTCAAGGATATGGATGAGGCGGTCGCCTGGGTGAAGCGCTGCCCCAATCCTATGCCGGGGCCGAGCGAGATCGAAATCCGGCCGTTATACGAAATGCATGACTTGCCTGGTTCTTCAGTGACTTAGGGTCATGCCGTCACAATGTCATCCCTTGAAAAACGACCGAGGCGCGGACGAACCCAAGTCAGGTGTACTTGGCCGGATATCGCGCTTGGTAGAAACAGACGTCCCTGGCGCGGCCTGATGTTTTAAGCTCTGTCCCAGAGCCTGTCTCGGCGACGCCGCCAATCCCTAAAACGCTTCTTTTCTCGTTCCCACCGCTTTCGCCAAACGCTCTCCCGAAAGTGCGTCCGGTCGATGCCAAGCTCCGCTCCATCGCCATGCCGGCTGATATAGAAATTGGGAACGCTATGTAGGTTTTTCATCGGAAGATGGAATACAGGGCAAGCAGAGCCAGCCTGCGGCGGTACGATCCAGGACCATTCTGCTGATGGCACTCGGCCAGCACGACCCTCCTGACGAGAGAATTCCATAAACTGCGCACTGGCCTCATGATGATCGGTAATCCGCACACCTGCACTGCGAAAGCTGTCGATCACGGCTCTGTTCAGCTCCGTTAGGGTAGTGTCACGCCAGAACGCATCTCCACGTTCAATGTCCAGACCTAGCGCAACGCCTATGTCCGTCATCAAATTGTAGCGGCGTTCATCGACCAGATTTCGAGAAGCGATTTCTGTGGCCATATA
>DASULD010000212.1:0-16105 GCA_036278355.1 Sphingobium sp. | reverse complement strand
CTGGCCTTATCCATGCTTCACGGAAAGGTCACGGCCTCGGCCAAAGTCTTGGCCGCCTCATCCTTTGTGGAAAGCTGCGGCTCCAGTCCGTTAAGCGGCCACTCGATCCCGATCTCCGGATCGTTCCATAGAAGGCTGTGCTCGCTTTCCGCGTCGTAATAACCGGTGCATTTGTAAAGGAAGTCCGTGCCGTCCTCCAGACAGAGGAAGCCATGCGCCATGCCCGGCGGCACCCAGAGCATACGGTGGTTGCGGGCGGATAGCTCTACGCCCACCCATTTACCGAACGTCGGGGAAGACCGCCGCAAATCGACGGCCACATCGAAAACCGCGCCCGATACCACGCGCACCAGCTTTCCCTGGGGGTTCGGCTGCTGATAATGCAGGCCGCGCAATATGCCGCGCCCAGAACGGCTGTGATTGTCCTGAACGAAATCCAGGTCCAGTCCGGCCTGCGCGAAGGTGCGTGCGTTCCAGCTTTCCACGAAGAAGCCGCGCTCGTCTCCGTGAACCCTCGGCTCAATGATGAGGACACCGTCAATAGCGGTCTCGATCAGCTCCACCTGGTGCCCCCCTGAAGCAGTTCCAGCAGATAATCGCCGTAGCCGGACTTCACGAGCGGCGCTGCAATCCGTTCCAGCTGGGCATCGTCGATAAAGCCCATGCGCCACGACAGTTCCTCAGGGCAGCAGATTTTGAGGCCCTGGCGCTCCTCGGTGATACGCACATAATTGGCAGCATCCAGCAGCGACGCGTGCGTTCCTGTATCGAGCCAGGCATACCCCCGGCCCATGATCTCCACGTTCAGTTCGCCAGCCTCGAGATAGATCCGGTTGAGATCGGTGATCTCCAGCTCTCCACGCAGCGAAGGAGTTATGTTGTGGGCGAAGTCCACCGCGCGGCCGTCGTAGAAATAAAGGCCGGTGACCGCATAGTGAGACTTGGGCTGCGCAGGCTTTTCCTCGATGGTCTGCGCCCGCCCCTGTTGGTCGAACGAAACTACGCCGTAAGCGGTCGGATCGCCCACATAATATCCGAAGACGGTCGCACCCGTTTCGCGCGCGGATGCATTCACGAGCAATTCCGTGAGACCATGGCCATAAAAGATATTGTCGCCCAGGATCAGCGTCGACGGATTCGTGCCAACGAAATCCGCCCCGATATGATAGGCTTGGGCGAGTCCCCCCGGATCCGGCTGGACAGCGTAGGTGATCGACAGGCCCAGACCGCTGCCATCGCCGAGCAGTTCCTGGAACGCGGGCTGATCGTGCGGGGTCGTAATGATCAATATGTCGCGGATTCCGCTCAGTATCAGTACCGAGAGCGGATAATAGATCATCGGCTTGTCATAAACCGGCATCAGCTGTTTGGAGACTGCACGGGTAAGGGGGTAGAGACGCGTACCCGATCCGCCCGCCAATATTATACCCTTGCGCATGCAGGTTCTTGTCCCCCAGAAAAATGTTGCCCTCGAATCGACGTACGCCGGGTGCCCGTCCCCGTCGATTGTTGCAAGTGCTTACCTCATCAGTAAGCCCAAACCTTAAAATTTCGTGTTTATCTGGTTGCAGCGATTGCTCCGCCGTCCGCGTTTTCCCGCCGGCGGTCCGGCAGGAGATGCCCGACCAGCTTGTCCTTGGCCCCGAACGCGACCGCACGGCCGTCTTTCATCAGCAGGACGAGATCCACCGACTCGAGCAATGATGGCCTGTGGGCGACGGCTACCACAATTGCGCCCCGACCGCGCACCTCGGCGATAGCAGCGGCAAGCGCGGCCTCCCCGCTGCTATCCAGATTGGAGTTGGGTTCGTCGAGGACGATCAGGAACGGATCACCGTAAAGAGCCCGCGCCAGCCCGATGCGTTGGCGTTGCCCGCCTGAGAGCGCCCGTCCATCGGCACCGACCTGGCTGTTATAGCCGTCCGGCAGATGCAGAATAAGGTCGTGCACACCGGCCAGCCGCGCCGCAGCGATAATATCCTCCGATTTTGCTTCGGGATCGAAGCGCGCAATGTTCTCCGCGACCGTTCCTGCAATCAGCTCGACATTCTGGGGAAGATACCCGATGTGGCGCCCCAGAATCTCCGGTGGCCATTGCGCCAACTCCGCCTCGTCAAGCCGGACGGCGCCGGCGGCGAGTGGCCAGACGGCGGCGATAGCGCGCACCAATGTCGATTTTCCGCATCCGCTCGGCCCCAGTACGGCAACCGCCTCACCGGCGCGCAGTCCAAAGCTGATGTCCTGAACCGTCAGCCTGCCCGTCCCGGGAGGGCCGACGGAGACATTTTCCAGCAGGAGGGTTTTCCGGGGGGCGGGCAATATATCGTTGCGGGTCGTTTCCGGCATGGCCGCGATCAGCGCCTTCAGCCGCGCCCATCCCTGCCGCGCGCCAACAAAGCCGCGCCAGTTGGCGATGACCGCCTCGACGGGGGCAAGAGCACGTGAAGCGAGGATGGAGCTTGCGAAGATGACGCCTCCGCTCGCTTGTTCCTCCATCACCAGCAGCGCGCCCACAGTGAGAACGCCCGACTGCAGTACCATGCGAAGAATCTTGGTGAGGTTGCTGAGCGTCGCGGAAATATAATTGAGCCGCTCCTGTGCCGCGAGGAACTGCCCGCTCGTACGCCGCCAGCGGTCGGCCAGCCGCGTTTCCATGCCCAGGGCGGTGAGCACTTCAGCGTGTCGGCGTGATATGTCCGCAACCTGCTGACGATTGCCAGCCAGCACCATCAGCTGCTTGCTCTTTTCCGCAGTCAGGCGTTCGGTCAGGAATGTAAGGAAAACCAGAAGGATGCCGCCCGCCAGTACGGTGACGCCCAGCCACGGGTGCAGGAGGAACAGGATCGCGACGAAGAACAATATCCAGGGCAGATCGACGAGCGCGGAAGGCCCCGGCCCGGCGAGGAACTGGCGCAACTGATCCAGATCACGCATCGGCTGGAGGCTGTCCATATCCGCCTGAGTTCGTGACAGGGTGCAGATCAGGGCATGCACATCGCCGCTGAGATCGACGTCGACAGCCGCCGAGAAATGGAGGAGCACCCGGCTGCGGATAAACTCGAGAAGACCCTGGAACAGATAGGCGACCAGCACGAGGATGGCGAGGCCCACCAACGTCGGAACGCTGCGGCTGGGCAGCACCATGTCATAGACCAGCATCATGTACAGCGAGCCGCTGAGCAGCAGGACATTTAGCACGGCGCTCAACACAAAGGTCGCGATCATGGCGCGGCGCGCGTGCTGAAGGACCAGACTGAGCCGCTGCCTCGCCACCTCGTCACGGCCCGACGCGCTGCTCATGGCCTGGATCCTCTGGCGCTGCTCACCAGCAACGCGTTGCACAGAACAGGAATTCCTACGTCAAGGCCGGGTGATGACGCCATAGCGATGTGCAGCACTACTGTGGACTGACCGGGCTGCCAAGACCAATCGGCACGAGCCCCTCAAGCCAGGACGGAAAAGGCATTCAGCGCGGCGTGATCGTGCGGCCGCAGCCGAGCGCTTCCATCTGATTGCGCAGTCTGGCCATATGGGCACTTCCCCACGGCAGTATACCCACCCCCAGCGGACCGAAGGCGCCGACGTCGAGCACCGCGACGTCATAGCGAGCGCAGAGGCGAGCGACACGCCCGCTGTCCAGCATGCCGATGTTCATCACGATCGGTCGGCCAAGCGGCTCCCCTTCGCGACCGCGAACGACATCCGTGACGTAGCGGCCCCCTCGCGGATCCACGAGCACGATGTCGGCGCCACTATTCATTATCAGTCGATGTACGGCCGCATAGGGCGCGACATAATGATGGGCGCGGGCCATGAGGAAGCTCCCGGTCAGCAGCGCCACCAACCCGGAAGCCCAGACGGCCCGCGTATCCGGGCGCCTGAAGCTCGCCCAGCCGAAGCCTGCGAGCAGTGCGAAGCTGCCGATGAAACCGTGAAGATAGCGATAGCCCCAGCCATAGCCCTGATCGATGGACAGCACCGCCATGCCCAGTGCGCCGAGTCCAAGCGGGAGAGCGACCCGCTCCCCCCGCAGGGCCGCGCGCCAGCCCATCCGCCATAGCCCGATCAACGCGAGCGGCACCAGCAGCAGGTTGTTCCACGCCAGAAAGCGCGACAAATGAAGGAGCGGCCGCCACTTCTCCAGCCGCTCCATCAGGCTGTTCATCTTGTCTGCCACGCCCGCGGACGGACGCACATCGGCCGGTGGACCGTACCAGTCGACAAGCATCGCGGGCCACAGCTTCGCCCATATCAGAACGGCAAGCGCAATCATGGCGCTGTGGAACATCAAGGCGCCCCAGCGCCGGCCGAGCGCAAACCACAACAGGAATGGCGCAAGGAACACAAACGGATAATGGTATTGATGGACGCCGGCGAGCAGCAGCGTGACAACGCCCGCCGCGCCATGCCCCAGACAATCGCCGCGCAACACCAGCGCCAGCCACAGCATGTTGAGCGCGAAATGCGCTGTCATCGCGTAAGGCGTCATGCCGGTTACGAGGAGTTGCGCGGAGCCGAGCGCCATCAACAGCGTCACCGCGACCGCGTCTGTCCGGGCAGGAAACAGGCGCAGCGCCGATCGCCACAGCGCGAAAAGGCCGATCAGAAGAAGGATCGGTCCCGCCAGATCGGGATCGCCAATCCAGCCGCATAGCGCCCGGAATCCGGCGTTCAGCGGCAGATAGGCAGCCGTCCAGTATCGATCCGCGCCGAAGGGTGAGAAGAATTCCGGCATTATCGCGCGGCGATAGTCGATCCATTCAAAGGGGATCGGACGACCGAGGAAGCCGTCGCGCATCGCCGTGGCGGCAAACTCCGCCACCTCCTCGTCTCGGGACAGGGCATAATTTTCCAGCAGCCAATATCGTCCCGCCCAGGCAAGAAGAGCAAAGACAAGGATCAGCGCTGCGACAACGCGCCCGTCGCGCGCCCATTCCAGCCGCCCGGCGGGCATGAGGCCCGCGAACAGGCCAAAAAGGCCGAGCGCACCGCAGCCCATAAGCAGCGCCGGCATGTCCTGCGCCGTGAAAAGATAATGAGCGAGCAAACGCCCGCGCATCCACTCAACCTCGACGCCCCAGGCAAGCGCCAGCCAGGCCGCGATCGCAGCCGCGCTCAGGAGCAAAAACAAAGATGGACGAATGCCGATCAAGCGCTGACCGCCCCGTCGGCCGCAAGATCGGCCCGGACGAAGATGCCGTCCATCTCCACGAGCAATGGAAAATGTCCCTTGTTGTTGGCGAAAAAGGCATTGGGCGCAAAGCCACGCGCTTCCAGATAGCCGATCATGTCGCGCCAGTCGGCCGCACCGTCGTAGATCGGACGAACGGCCAGTTCGCTCTGCACGCCCAGCATGTCAGCAAGGCGATTGCCCGCGCCTTCGCATACCGCACGATCATGCCCCTGCGTGTCCATCTTGAGGAAGGGCCGGGACAATGCGCGGACGGTCAGCAACTCGTCCAACATCCCATCAAGGCGGCGGCACTCCATCGCGACCGTGCGCTCGACGCGGTTGCGGCTCTCGAAGATCGGATCGAGCCGTTCAGCCGGGCGGGCGATAGAGCTGAACTGATGCGCGGCCATGATATGAAATTCGGTTGTGCCATCGAAATCGGACAGGGCCATGTTGAACACATGCCATTTGCTGTCACGAGCGGCGCGACGCGCCAGCACGGCAAAAACCTCCGGATTGGGTTCGAACGAGAAAATGTGCCCTGCAAAACCGGCGTCCCGGCGGGCCGCCAGCGCATATTGTCCCTCGTTCGCCCCGACATCGATCAGCGCGTCGATCCGGAAAGCCGTAAAGAACCGGCGCAGGGCGAGAATTTCGGGATACTGATGGATACGCCCCCCCAGCGCCAGCCGCACCGCGAGCCAGCGCCGCGCCAATTCCCCTGAAATGCGGCCCGCCCTCATGCCCCCGTCACCCTTTCGTAAACCGCCACCGTCGCCCGTGCCGCATCATCCCAGTTCCCCATTGACGCCTGCATCGCCGTCGCGCCTGCGCCAAGGCCGGCGCGCATATCCGCATCCGTAAGAACGCGGCGCAGCGCCAGCGCGAGCGCGACCTCGTCCTCCGGCGGGCACAGAAGCGCCGCGCAATCGGGCAATGCCGTAAACATGCCGACGTTGGTCGCGACAATCGCCTTGCCATAATGAAGCGAGGAGAGAAACGCCCCGCTGCTGTCGATATCGCGATAGGGGAACGCGATAATGTCGGCCTTGCGCAGATGCGCGTCAAGGCGCGGCTCGGTGAGAAAGCCGAGGTCCAGGATCAGGCGATCGGTAAATCCCGCATCCCGCACGTGTTCGATCAACGGTTCGATATTCATGAACGGCTTGCCGGCAACCGCCAACTCGAAATCCAGCCCCGCGCGCCAGAGCGACAGACAGGCGCCAACCAGCAGGTCAAAGCCCTTGTACGGCCGGATCGTGCCGAAGAAGAGGATGCGCGGCCGGGCCGGATCCCTTACGGCCGCCATATCGGCCTGCGGTGCGGGTGCGAGAGCCATGGGCGGATGCGGAACCACGTGCAGCCGGTCCGCCGCCAGACCCTGTGTCAGCAACGCGTTTCGCGTAGTTTCGCCATGCACGATCAGCGCATCGAACGTTTCGAGCAACCTGCGATAGCCGCGGGCCTGCGCATCGCTGTCGCCGTGGAAGGCGGACGCATTGTGAACCGTGTGGATCAGCGCAGGACGTCTCCGGCCTGTCCGCAAACGCGCAAGCAGGCGCCCATCGGCAAGAGGCAGCGGCAGCCATTGAACGTGCAGCACGTCCGCATCCGCCAGAAAACGCGTTGATCCGGCCACGCACCCCGCCAAATATTCCGCCGCTTTCATCGCGCGAAAGGCCGCCCCCTCGCCCAGCAGCCCCCTCATGCGTTCGGACGCCGGAAAAAAGGACGGCGCATAGCAATAGCCGTTGGGCTGGATAGCATCGGTCGGACGCATCGGCCGGCCGTGCAGTATCACCTGCTGGCCTGCGCGGGCGAGCGCGGCGCATAAGCTGTCGTCATAGCGTCCCGTAAAAAGCGACGGGTCGAGCATCGCGACCCTCATGACGGCCGCCGTGCCAGCCGCCGCATGGCGCGCGCATGCAGCATTCCCGCACCGAGAAAACACAGTCCGTAAAGGATCATGAACGGAACATCGTCTTCGCGCGGCGAGCCCCCGAACCAGACGGCAAAGGGCACACTGGCCAGCGAACCCGCCAGGAACGGAAGCGACTGTCCCAACAGCTGCCCGAAGCGGCCAAGCGCCCCCTGGACATAGACCGAGGTGCACATCACCGCGAGCGCCGCAAGCAGGATGCACAGCAGCAGCAGTTCCGTCATCAGCATGTCCGCGCGGCCGTCGTAAAGCACTGAAAATATCTTCTGTCCGGCCGCGATGAGCAGCAGGTCGGCGCTTGCGGCAAGCGCCAGCGCCACCCCCAGCGCACGCAGCAGGGCCCGGCCGAACGCCCGCTCCTCCCCCGCGAACCAGTGGCGGGTCAGGCGCGGCAGGGCTCCCTCTATGGTCGCACGTATCGCCGTTGCAACCGCGCGGATCATCTTGAACACGAAATCGAACAGCAGCAGCAGGCGGTGATCGTGGGTCAGGCCAGCGATCAGGAAATAGGGACTGTTGTAGGCCGCGACTTCGCTGATCGTCAGAAGTGCCGAGGCCCCGATGTCGCGCAGATAGGTCCTGCGCACATGGCCGCCTCCCCGCCGCCACGCCAGCCATTCGCGAAGGCGCATGTCCATGCGCCGATGAATCAGCATCATGCCTGCCGCGGTTCCCGCAACATTGAGGGCCAGCAGCGTCCAGACCGAGGTCAGAAGGTCAACGCCCAGGAGCACGGCGAACAGCACACCCAGGGCAAGGACGCGGCGACCGATATCGATGATCTCCCACAGCAAATTGTGATCCAGCGCCGCCAATGCCCGCTTAGCGAGCAACAGCAGCACATTGAGCGCGGACATGATGAAGAAGATGAGGAATACCGCTGGCAAGCCGGTTCTAATCCAGCCCAGTTCCATCAGGGCGAGCACCAGGACAGACCCGCCCAGAACCAGAGCGATCAGGAACAGGAAGAGGACGCCGATCTCTTCCGGTAGGAAATCGGTGGGCTCGCTGCCGTCCTGACGCCCGAGCCAGTAGCGCCGCAGCCGGGTGTAAATGACGTTGGTAAGGCCGAACTCGGCGGAAATCGTGAAGTTATTGAAGGCGACAAGCAGGAGGAACGCGCTGAACTCCTGCCCGGGCAGCACCCGCACGAACACGAACGTGACGGCGAATCCCCAGAGCATAGCGAGTGCGACGTTGGCGAGCTTAGTAAGCGTGAGGACCCGCGCGGATCGCTCCCCCGCCGCTATAAGTGCGCGCACCAAGGCACCCTCACCCTTTCGTCATGGGTTTGCGCGCGCGAAACAGCGTCTCACCCAGCGCCATGCGGCGCCGGTCGTCGGCGGCACAATCCTCAGCCGCGATCTCCTCCAGCTCGAAACCGGCGGCTCGTATCCGGTCGGCGAAGTCAGGACCATATTGACGGACATGATCCCATTGTCCGAAGCGCCGCTCACGCTCGGCGGCGCTCATACCCGGCGCACCTTCCTCCGTCGGGCGATTCCAGAGTGGCACGATCAGCCACGCCTCCCCTCCCGGCTTCAACGACGTCAGGATGTTACGCAGAACCCGCGCGTCGTCGGGTACGTGCTCCATGACATGACTGGCATAGAAGAGATCGAACCGGCTTTCTTCACCGATGTTCATCAGGTCGACGCGGCGCACCCCTTCGACGCGATAGCGGGACGGATCGATGTCGGCAGGCACATAGTCGCGCGCGCCCCGTCCAAAACGGGCAACAAGGCTCGCCTCGTTGGGGGCCATATGCAGGATCGCCCCACCCTCAGGCAAAGCGAGCCGGCCACTGTCGATGAGGTGATTGACCAGCCGTTCGCGGGGCGACGAAGCGCAGGCCGGGCACCCCCATTCGGCGCAGTCGCCGTAGCGGAAGAAACCCACCACGTTCGCGCCGCATGCCGGGCAGTGCCGCTCGGCCCGTGCGCCAAGGCCTGCCCGAACGGCGAGCAGCCCGCGCGACACATGCTTGCCCGCCGCTTTCATCGCGCGCTGCGCGGTAATCATGCTGCGGTTCTCCCCCGGACCATCGTTGAGTTTCGCCGTGCTATGCCGCCGAACGCCGGAATTTCAATAGGCCCGGTCATGAATGAGCACACGCAGGGTCGCCAGCAAAATCGCGATATCCCGCCAGATCGACCAGTCCGTCACATATTCGAGGTCGGACTGAAGCCGCAGCACCAGATCCTCGTGCGCGTCCGTGCTGCCCCTGTGTCCGCGGATTTGTGCGAGACCGGTGATCCCCGGTTTGATGCAGTGGCGCTCCCAATAGCGGGGGTCGATCTCCCAATACAGTACTTCGGCGGCCTTGGCTCCGGCTGCATGAGGACGCGGACCGACAATGCTCATGTCGCCTTTCAACACATTGAAGAGCTGCGGCAGCTCATCGATGCTGGTGCGGCGAATGAAGGCGCCGACGCGCGTCACGCGCGGATCATCCCTTCGGGTGAGCTGGTCGGCGCGATGATCCGTCGCCTCCGCGCGCATGGAGCGGAACTTGTAGATCTGGAAAGGGCGAGCATCGCGCCCGATACGCGACTGCCGGAACAGCACGGGGCCGGGGCTGGACAGCTTCACGGCAACAGCCGTAGCGAGGAGCACCGGCGCCAGCATCACTATCGAGGTAAGCGACACGACCACATCGAACAGCCGCTTGATGATCGCGTCACGGAAATCGAGCGGTCCGCCCGCCACCACCAGCGTGGGCTGATGCTGGAAAGTGCCCCCGTGAACGGGGCCGAATCGGGCCATTTCCGGGACAAGTATCTCTCCCTTGGCCGACAGGGACTTGAGGGCAATGCTCCAGTCCGCGATGCGCTCGGTCGAACAGGCGACCACCACATGCTCTGCCCCGCCGATCGCGTGCGCCAGCCGCTCGGCCATCGCCGCGTCATGCCGCGTGGGGTCGACACCGAACACCCGCGCGTCGATCACCGCCATCCCGGGAGGCAGCGGGGGAACCTCGACGCCATCAACGATGAACATCTTCATCACCGGCACCGATCCCAGAATCCGGCGCGATAGCCACATGATGATGACGCGGCAACCGACCAGGCCAAAGACGGAAAGCACGCTGCCGACAAGAAAGGTGAGGCGCGAAATCTGCTCGCCGATCTTGGCCAGGAAGACGATCAGCAGCGTGAGCAGCGCCGCTTGCGCGAAGGCAAACAGCGCATGAGCCGCGCTGACGCGGACGGCACCCAGCATGCGAATGCCGTAGGCACCGCCGTTGATGGCCAGTAGCGCGTAAATTGGCGCGAGCATCGCGAAGATGACAATGCCGTGCGGCTTTTCAGGCTCACCGAACGGGGAACCCAGCACCACCCAGTTCGCGAGCACGAAGCAGGCGAGCATCGTCCACATGTCGAGAACCAGGCCAAGCAGATAAAGGCGGATGCGCGCGCTTTGCTTGCTGGCCGGAGGGACCATTGCCGAGGAAAGCCGTGTATGCAACATCATGGGCACGAGATCGCTCTGAAGAGGAATGGCCCCTTTACACGAGCGACGCGTGCCCTCAAAGAAAATGCATGATTGCTGCCCGACGCCCTTCGCTCCTGCGTTGGCTTGCGCTGCCTTGGTGGACCGCGCAGCTGCTGACCGGCGCCAAATCGTTCCTGGATAACCCCCTGATCGGATCGCAGCGCCTGAACCGCATGGGCCTTCACCAGGCGCGTGCGCGCGCGGCTCACTGGCTGGCATGGCACAGGCGCAAGAAACTGAGGCGGAGGATAAGCGCCGCCGATCGTGAACAATTCGATCGCCAGGGCTATGTGGCGATACGCGATTATCTTCCGCGCGGCGAGTTCGAAGCGCTGCGCGAGGCGGTACTTTCGCGTGTTTCACCGGCGCGGGAAATGATTCAGGGCGATACCGTCACTCGGCGAATCGCCGTCGACGCGGCGATGTTGCGCGATGTGCCGGGCCTCAAGACCCTGTTGCGCCAGCCGCGCTGGCGCGGGCTGATGCGGTATGTCGCGAGCTTCGACATTGAACCGCTGTATTACATCCAGACCATCCTGACCCATCGCATCGACGCACCACCCGACCCGCAGACCAACCTCCACGCCGACACCTTCCATCCGACGATGAAGGCATGGTTCTTCCTGACTGATGTGGCAGACGGCGAGGGCCCCCTCACATATGTCCCGGGCTCCCACCGCCTGACACCCGGCCGACTGGCATGGGAGCAAAGGCGCGCGCTCGCGGCGCCGAAGGGCGTGGATCGGCTTTCGGCGCGCGGATCGATGCGGATCGCGGTGGACGAACTTACCGCTCTGGGCCTGCCAGGGCCGGTGTCCTTCACGGTGCCCGCGAACACCCTCGTCGTCGCGGACACCTGCGGCTTCCATGCGCGCGGTGCGGCTAACGGTCCGTCGATGCGCGTCGAGATCTGGGCTTATAGCCGACGTAATCCGTTTATAATCTGGACCGGAATGGACCTGTTAAGCCTACCCGGCATTGCCGAACGGCGCGTGCCCGCCTTATGGGCGCTAAGGGACCGTTTCCGCCGCTGGGTGGGTCAGCCGTGGCGGGCGGTGGGCCGTATAACCGCGAATTCCAACGCCACGTCGAAAATCTAACGCATGTCACATCAGGTTAATGTTGCAGTGAGAACAAGCGCGTACGAATGCGACCGGCTGAACCGGAGAATTCAGGGCATGGGCACGGTCCAAAGGGAACAGCAGGAAAAAGGATCCGAGCAGGCGGGTGCGCCCGCGCCTGATCTGTGCTGTCCTGTTCCGGGGCGATGACGTGAAGGCATTAGGCTCACTCTCACGCAGGTTCCTGTTCCTGCAAGGTCCGCCCGGTCCATTTTTCTGGCTTCTGTCGGAGGAGCTGCGGAAACGCGGCTACCCCGTGTTCCGCATCAATTTCAACGGTGGCGATCGCATCGACTGGCCGGGTCCCGCGACAAACTATCGCGGCACACAGTCGGGCTGGAACCGGTTTTTCGACCGCTTCGCGCGCGATAATGACATTACCGACATCCTGCTGTTCGGGGATTGCCGTCCGCTGCACGACGCGGCGCATGGTATGGCCAAGCTGCGCGGCATCAACATCCATGTGTTCGAGGAAGGGTACATCCGACCTCACTGGGTCACGATGGAACCCGATGGGGTCAATGGTCGGTCGACGCTTTCACGCGACCCTCACCGGCTGCTGGAACAGGCAGCGGGGCTTCCACCGATGCCAGGCGACATTCGTATCACCGCCAGCTTTCGGCGACGTATGCGCGACGCAACACGCTATTACTTCGCGGACTGGATAAATCGCTGGCGCTATCCCTTCTACAACTCGCATCGCCCGGGATCGCTGGCGGCGGAAGGCACCGGCTGGCTTGTCAAATTCATGCGGCAGCGGCTGAACCAGTCACATAACAAAGCCACGATCGACCAGGTCGGAGAGCGGCCGTATTTTCTGTTTCCGCTGCAGCTCAACTCTGACTACCAAATCCGGACGCACTCGCCATTCAACAGCATGTATGATGCGACTCTCTATGTGATGGAGAGTTTCGCCCGGTTTGCGCCGGAAAGCTCGACGCTGGTGATAAAAGAACATCCCCTCGATTGCCAGTTCAGGAGTTGGGGTGGCTTTGTGGCAAGACAGGCACGCCGCCTCGGCATCTCAGACCGTGTGATCCATGTCGCGGGGGGTGACCTCACCAAGATGGCCCGGGAAAGCCTGGGGCTAGTGACGGTCAACAGCACGTCGGGAACCTTGGGCCTGCGGGCAGGCCGACCGGTATTCGTGCTGGGCAACGCGATCTACCATATCGAGGGAATTACCCATCACGGCCGGCTCGACGAGTTCTGGTTCGCGCCGCAGCCGCCCGACATGGACGTATACCGCGCGTTTGAGCGCGTGCTCCACGCGCGGTGCCTGATTGCGGGCGGGTTCGCCAGCGAGTCCGCTGTAAAAACCCTTATCCGTTCAACCCTGATCCGGCTGTTTGAAGACCCGGCCCATCTGCCCTTGCGGGTCGAGACAGACCGGATGCTCGCTGATCATGCCGCTGCGCTACGTTCCGCGAGGGCTTCTTCGGCAGGCGCCTGACGTATCAGGAAATCGAACGCCGACAGCGCAGCGGTCGCCCCGTCTCCCATTGCCACCACGATCTGCTTGTAGGGAGCCGTGGTTGCGTCACCTGCCGCGAACACGCCTGGCAGTGATGTCGCCCCCCGCGCATCCACCTCGATCTCACCCCGAACAGTGAGCGCGATGTCGCCGTTGAGCCATTCGGTGTTCGGTATCAATCCGATCTGGACGAAGATGCCCTCCAGTTCCAGATGGTGGACTTCCTCGCTGTTGCGGTCCTTGAAGCTGAGACCTGTCACCTTTTCGCCGTCGCCCAAAACTTCCGTCGTCAGGGCCGAAACAATCACGTCGACATTGGGCAGGCTCATAAGCTTCCGTTGCAGCACCGCATCGGCGCGCAACTGCGCATCGAATTCGATCAGCGTGACGTGCGCAGTGATGCCGGCAAGGTCGATCGCGGCCTCGACACCGCTATTGCCACCGCCAATGACGGCAACCCGCTTGCCCTTGAACAGCGGCCCGTCGCAGTGCGGGCAATAGGCAACGCCGCGATTGCGATACTCGTCCTCGCCGGGCACACCCATCTGCCGCCAGCGTGCGCCCGGCGCAAGGATCACGGTCCTGCCATTCAGCATCGCGCCATTTTCCAGCTGGACTCCGATCAGACCACCCGGCGTCGATGCGGGAACGAGCTTCGCCGCCTTCTGGAGGTTCATGAGGTCCACGTCATATTCGCGGACATGTGCGTCCAGCGCCGACGCCAGCTTCGGACCTTCGGTGTGAACGACCGAGACTAAATTCTCGATGGCCATCGTATCCAGCACCTGGCCGCCGAACCGCTCCGCAGCGATTCCGGTACGAATACCCTTGCGCGCTGCATAGATGGCCGCCGCGGCGCCCGCCGGGCCACCACCCACCACGAGGACGTCGAAAGGCTCCTTCGCCGCCAGCCTTTCGGCGGCCTTCGCCACAGCGTTGGTGTCCAGCTTCGCGACGATCTGTTCAAGGTCCATGCGGCCCTGTCCGAACGGTTCCCCATTCAGGAACACCGCCGGGACGGCCATAACCTTCCGGCTGTCGACCTCGTTCTTGAACAGCGCGCCATCTATCGCGACATGGCTGATGCCCGGATTGAGCACGGCCATGAGATTCAGGGCCTGCACCACGTCGGGGCAGCTCTGGCACGACAGCGAGAAATAGGTTTCAAATCGATACTCACCCTCAAGGTTGCGTACCTGCTCCAGCAGCTCGGGCGCAGCCTTCGACGGATGGCCGCCCACCTGCAACAGCGCGAGAACGAGCGAAGTGAACTCGTGACCGAGCGGAATGCCCGCGAAACGCGGGCCGATATCGGTGCCAGCGCGGCGGATCAGGAAGGAAGGCGTACGCGTGTCGTTGCCGCCACGTACCACACTCACCTTGTCCGACAGCGATGCGATCTCATCGAGCAGTTCGGCCAGCTCCGTCGACTTGGCGCTGTCGTCAAGCGACGCAACCAGTTCGATGGGTTCACGAACATTGGCCAGATAGCCCTTGAGCTGTTCCTTCATTGCGGGATCGAGCATCATAATCTCCTGAGTCCATCAAGGGGACGCGAAGGATCGCCCGCCGTTCCGATACGGAACGCCGCGTCGGATACGACGGGCGACAGGTGCGAAGATCAAGGGGTAAAGATCATCGCATTGTCATAAAGTTCAGATCTTCCCGACAAGGTCGAGCGAGGGAGCCAGCGTCTTCTCGCCTTCCTCCCACTTCGCGGGACAAACCTCGCCCGGATGGGCGGCGACATATTGCGCCGCCTTCACCTTGCGCAGCAGCTCTGAGGCATTGCGGCCGACGCCCTCGCTCGTGATTTCCATCACCTGGATGACACCCTGCGGATCGACCACGAATGTTCCACGATCAGCCAGGCCCACGCCCGGACGCATCACCTCGAAGTTGTTGGTCAGCATCCCGGACGGATCGCCGATCATCGTATAACCGATCTTGCCGATGGCCGGCGACGTATCATGCCATGCCTTGTGGCTGAAATGCGTGTCGGTCGATACCGAATATATCTCCGCGCCAAGCTTCTGGAACTCACCGTAATGGTCCGCAAGATCTTCGAGCTCGGTCGGGCAGACGAAGGTGAAGTCCGCGGGATAAAAGAAGAATATCGACCAGCCGGCTGCCTTTACGTCGGCATCGGTCACGGTGATGAACTTGCCGTCCTTGTACGCCTGTGCGCTGAAGGGTTTGATCTGGGTGTTGATGACAGCCATTTTTGTCTCCGTTTGGTTGGCGTAATTGAAATCCGCAGAGTTCAGATAGCGGCTGAGGCCTCTTAGTTGAAATTGCTTTTATGGGCCACACAGATCGAAAAACTCGATCAAGTGAACCGATCTCGCGACGGTCCGCTTTACCCGTTGTGCCAGGTTCATCGAACGCATTGTAGCGTGGCGGGGTTTCCATCGGGTGACATGATTTAGGATAAGAAGGAAAGGGTCAGATCATGAGAAGAATGTTGAACGGCGCGATCGCGCTTTCGCTCCTGGCGCCGCTCGCAGTGCCAACACAGGCTGAGGCGCGGCGCCACCGTCACCATCACCACGAGTACCGTGAGTGGCGCGGACATGACGGTCGGATGCATTGCCGCAAATCCGACGGAACCGTCGGTCTGGTCGTGGGCGCGGCGGGGGGCGCGCTGCTGGGCCGGGCGGTAGACAGTGAGGGCGACCGCACGACCGGCACGGTCCTCGGAGCGGCCGCAGGCGCGCTGATCGGCAAAAGCGTGGCCAGTGAGCGCCGCTGCCGCTAGACCGGCATATTGCACGACCTCGGCGGCGCGCGTTCCGCGCCGCCGTCGCAATGGCCGCGACGCGCCGTCAATCAGGTCAGTTCAATGACAATCTAGGGAGCAGGTCATCGGCCCGCCGAGATCGTCGGCCAACATGTCTGGGGGC
>DASULD010000211.1:0-2666 GCA_036278355.1 Sphingobium sp. | reverse complement strand
TGATCGAAAAATATATCCAGCGCCCGCGCCATATCGAGGTGCAGATATTCGGCGACACCCACGGCAATATCGTCCATCTGTTCGAACGCGACTGCTCGCTCCAGCGCCGCCACCAGAAGGTGATTGAGGAGGCCCCCGCGCCGGGCATGGATGAGGGGACCCGCGAGGCGATCTGCACGGCGGCGGTGAAGGCGGCCAAGGCGGTCGATTATGTCGGCGCAGGCACGATCGAGTTCATCGCCGATGCATCCGAAGGCCTTCGCGCCGACCGCATCTGGTTCATGGAGATGAACACGCGGCTTCAGGTGGAGCACCCCGTCACCGAGGAGATCACCGGGCAGGATCTGGTCGAGTGGCAGCTGCGTGTCGCGAGCGGGGAGCCGCTGCCGATGACACAGGACGAGCTCTCCATCCACGGCTGGGCAATGGAAGCGCGCCTCTACGCGGAAGACCCGGCGAAGGGATTTCTGCCCAGCACGGGCAAGCTTGAAACATTCCGGTTGAAAGTCGTTGACGGGGGACGGGTCGACACTGGTGTCCGGGAAGGGGTCGAAATTTCGCCCTTTTACGATCCTATGATCGCCAAGGTCATTGCCCATGGCGACACTCGCGATGTAGCGCGGCTGCGCCTGGCGGCAATGCTCGAAGGCAGCTCCGTGTGGCCGGTGAAGACCAATGCGGGCTTTCTGGTGAAGGCGCTGCAGCATGAGGATTTTGCCGGGGGCCGCGTCGATACCGGGATGATCGCGCGCGAAGGCGATGCGCTGATGCCGCCCGAGCGACCGTCTGATCGGGCGCTGACACAAGCGGCAATGGCGATGGTGCCGCAATCGCTGATTGCAGGCTTTCGCCTCAATGCCCCAGACAGGCGCACCGCCCGGTTCCTGCTGGATGGCGAGGCCGTGGACGTGACGCTTCACGGGCCGGGCGTTGTTCAGCCTGTCCCCTCAATGCAAGTGACGGAAGGCGGGCAGGTTTGGCAGATGGAGCCTTGGCGCGCGCAAGGCGGGGCAGGAGGGCATGCGGGCGACGGGGCGATCCTTGCTCCCATGCCGGGACGCGTGATCACGGTTGATGTGCAGGCGGGCGATGCTGTTGCCAAGGGCCAGAAACTGCTGACGCTGGAGGCGATGAAGATGGAACATGGCCTTGTCGCTCCTTTCGATGGCGTGGTGGCGGAGCTGGCGGTGTCTGTCGGTGCACAAGTTGAGGTGGAGGCGATGCTGGCGCGGGTGGAAAAGGGCGAGGACGCATCATGACCGGCAGATTTTACGACGAATGGCAGATCGGCGACCGGATCGAACATCCCATCCGCCGCACGGTGACGGAGACGGACAATCTGCTGTTCTCTTGCCTGACCCACAACCCTCAGCCGCTGCATATTGATGCTGAAGCGGCGCGCGCATCTGAGTTTGGGCAGATCCTCGTCAACGGCACCTTCACCTTTTCGCTAATGGTCGGCCTATCGGTGGGCGAAACCACGCTTGGCTCGCTGGTCGCCAATCTGGGGTATGACCGGCTGGTGATGCCCAAGCCGGTGTTCATCGGCGATACGTTGCGGGCAACCAGCGAGGTGGTGGAACTGCGGCCCTCCAAATCCCGGCCCGGGCAGGGTATCGTTACGTGGAAACATCAGATGGTCAATCAGCGCGACGATCTCGTGTGCGAGTGTCTACGCAGCGCGTTGCTGAGGGCCAAGCCATGAGGCTGCGGTCGCTGCTCTTCGTACCGGGTGATCGCCCCGAACGGTTCGTCAAGGCAGCGGCGAGCGGAGCTGACGCGATCATTCTCGATCTGGAAGACAGCGTTGCCCTGTCCCGCAAATCAGTGGCGCGAGCCGCTGTGGCGGACTATCTCGCCGGACCGCGACCTGTGACGACCATCGTGAGGGTGTGTCCGCTGGATAGCGGGATGACCGAATTCGATCTCGCCGCCGTGCTTACCGCCCGCCCGGATATGATCATGTTGCCCAAGGCCGAAGGCGCGCAGAGTGTGTTGCGTCTTGCGGCGATGATGGGCGAGGCCGCCGTGCCGATCCTGCCTATCGCTACCGAGACCCCGGCTGCGATCTTTCAGCTCGGCAGTTATGCGGACGTGAAGCAGCATCTGTGCGCACTGACATGGGGCGCGGAAGATCTTCCCGCCGCGATCGGCGCTGTTTCCGCGCGCGAGGATGATGGCCGCTATACCCCGCCCTATGAACTGGCGCGCAGCCTTACCCTGTTTGCGGCTCACGCTGCCGGCGTTCCGGCAATAGATACCGTCTTTCCGGCGATTGCGGATAGCGAGGGGCTTGCAGCATATGCCGCTCGCGGCAGACGCGATGGCTTCACGGGCATGATGGCTATTCATCCGCTACAGGTCGCGACGATCAATGCCGCCTTCACTCCGACAGAAGCCGAAATCGCTCACGCGCGCGCGGTCGTTGCGCTGTTCCGGGCCAATCCCGCTCTCGGCGTTGCCCAGCTTAACGGAAAGATGGTCGACAGGCCGCATCTCATCCAGGCGCAGCGGCTGCTGGCGGGTGTAAATGATCTTTGAGGACTGCTCATCCGCAAGGGCATAATGGTTGCCCCCTCCCCCGCACGGGGATCAGGATCGCGTTTGAGTCACACCCTCACCCCAGTCGGGGGCGTCCTCGGTCCATCTGACGGAGCCGAACGGCC
>DASULD010000210.1:0-17820 GCA_036278355.1 Sphingobium sp. | reverse complement strand
GGCGAGCGCACGAACGTCACCGGCTCGGCCAAGTTCAAGAAACTCATCATGGCGGGCGACTATGCCGCGGCTGTCGAGATCGCGCGTGATCAAGTGGAGAACGGCGCGCAGATCGTCGACGTCAACATGGACGAGGGTCTGCTCGACAGCCAGGCGGCCATGGAGCAGTTCCTCAAGCTCATCACGGCGGAACCCGACATCGCACGGGTTCCGGTGATGATCGACAGCTCCAAGTGGAGCGTGATCGAGGCGGGGCTCAAATGCGTGTCCGGCAAGCCCATCGTCAATTCGATCAGCATGAAGGAAGGGGAGGAAGCGTTCCTCGTTCATGCCCGCAAATGCATGGCCTATGGCGCGGCGGTCGTGGTGATGGCGTTCGACGAAGTCGGTCAGGCCGATACCAAGGAGCGCAAGATCGAGATATGCGAGCGCGCCTACAGGGTGCTGACCGGCATCGGCTTTCCGCCCGAGGACATCATATTCGATCCCAATATCTTCGCGGTGGCGACCGGCATCGAAGAACATAACAACTACGCCGTCGATTTCATCGAGGCATGCCGCGAGATCAAGGCACGCTGTCCCCATGTCCACATTTCGGGGGGCCTGTCCAACCTGTCGTTCAGCTTTCGCGGCAACGAGCCTGTGCGCCGGGCGATGCACAGCGTGTTCCTCTATTACGCGATACCGGCCGGACTCGACATGGCGATCGTCAACGCGGGACAGCTCGACGTCTATGACACGATCGATCCGGAACTGCGCACCGCTTGCGAGGATGTGGTCCTCAATCGCGATCCGGACGCGGGCGAACGGCTCGTGGCCCTGGCCGAGCGGTTCAAGGGCACGGACGCCGCAGCCGAAAAGGCGGCGGAGGAATGGCGCGGCTGGCCCGTGGAAAGACGGCTGGAACATGCGCTGGTCAAGGGCATCGACGCCCATGTGATCTCCGACACGGAGGAGGCGCGCCTCGCCGTCGCGGCCCGGGGCGGGCGGCCGATCGAGGTGATCGAGGGTCCGCTGATGGACGGCATGAACGTCGTCGGCGACCTGTTCGGATCGGGCAAGATGTTTCTGCCTCAGGTCGTGAAATCGGCCCGCGTGATGAAGCAGGCGGTCGCGCACCTGTTCCCGTTCATCGAGGCGGAAAAGGACGCGAACACACGCGGCAAGGGCAGGATCGTGATGGCGACCGTAAAGGGCGACGTGCACGACATCGGCAAGAACATCGTCGGCGTGGTTCTTCAGTGCAACGGGTTCGAGGTGATCGACCTGGGCGTCATGGTCCCATGGGCGACCATTTTGCAGGCCGCCAATGAGAACGACGCGGACATGATCGGCCTCAGCGGCCTTATCACGCCGTCACTCGACGAGATGGTGACGGTTGCCGAGGAGATGCAGCGCGCGGGCATGACGATGCCGCTTCTTATCGGCGGCGCGACGACATCGAAGGTGCACACCGCGCTGAGGATCGATCAGGCCTATGAGGGACCGGTTGTTCACGTGCTCGACGCGAGCCGTGCGGTGGGCGTGGCGACCGCGCTGGTCTCCGACACGCAGAAAGACGGCTTTGTCGGTCAGACCTCCGACGAATATCAGCACATTCGCGATGTGCGTGCGGGCAAGGGGCAAAGCGCCCTCATCTCGATCGAGGATGCGCGTGCCAATGCCTTCACCATCGACGAGACGCTGAAGGCGCCGCCGCCGCAGCAGCCTGGGCTTCACGTCTTTCCCGATTGGGATCTGACGGACCTGCGCGATTATATCGACTGGACGCCCTTCTTCCGTGCCTGGGAGCTGGCGGGCAACTATCCCGCGATCCTCGACGATGCGGTCGTGGGCGAGAGCGCGCGCAGCCTGTTCGCCGACGCGCAGGCGATGCTCGACCGGATCATCGCCGAGAAATGGCTCGTGGCGAAGGGTGTCGCGGCGCTCTGGCCATGTCGGCGCGAAGGCGATGACATAATCATCCATGTCGAGGATGAAAAACATGTCCGCATGCCGTTCCTGCGGCAGCAGATCGCCAAGCGCGAGGGCCGGGCGAACATGTGCCTGGCCGATTTCATCAGCCATGACGGCGACTGGATCGGCGGATTCGCCGTCACGACGGGCCACGGCATTGAGCCCCATCTCGCCGAGTTCAAGGCGCGCCACGACGACTATAGCGACATATTGCTGAAGGCGCTGGCCGACCGGCTTGCCGAGGCCTTCGCCGAGCGGCTGCACCAGCACGTACGCACGACGATCTGGGGCTATGCCGACGGCGAACAGCTCACCAACGAGGCGCTGATCAGGGAACAGTATCGCGGCATCAGGCCTGCCCCCGGTTACCCCGCCTGCCCCGACCACAGCCAGAAGCCGGTCCTGTTCGACATGCTCCAGGCCACGCATCACACGGGCATCGCCCTGACCGACAGTTTCGCGATGTGGCCGACCGCGGCGGTAAGCGGATTCTATTTCGCACACCCGCAGAGCGAATATTTCGGTGTGGCGCGGGTGGGCCGAGACCAGCTTGAGGATTATGCTCGGCGGCGCGAGGTGGATCTCGCAACCGCCGAACGCTGGCTCCGGCCTAATCTGGACTAAATGATTTCGAGGCAGGTGGAACCTGCCGGCTCGGAAATCACGGGAAACAAGGAACAGAGCGGTCGATCTGATCCAATCAGATCAGCCGCTGCTCAAGGATTGCGTCGCGGTCTCCCTTCCCGGTCCACCGCGCGTTCGCCACAAAGACCAGCCCACGCCCGCAGCGAGAATGCCGAAGGTCGCGCCGAGCGAAAGCGCCGGCGGAAACTTGGCGAGGCCCAGCATGTCGGCAAGGAATATCTTTGAGCCGATGAAAATCAGCAGCACCGCAAGCGCGTGTTTGAGGTACACGAAGCGATGCACCATGGCGGCCAGCGCGAAATACAGCGCGCGCAGGCCCAGGATCGCGAAGATGTTGGACGTATAGACCACGAACGGGTCGGTGGTAATCGCGAAGATGGCGGGAATGCTGTCGACCGCGAACACGATGTCGACGAACTCGACCATGAGCAACGCGAGCAGCAGCGGCGTCGCGAACCGGCGCATTTTGCCGTCCGCCCCCTCTTCCCGGACGACGAAACGCTCTCCCCGCAGACCGTCCGTTATCGGCAACCGGGTTTTGAGCAAGCGATAGAATGTGCTTCCGGTCACGTCATAGTCACGGCCCGCCGTCCGCCACATGCCGATGCCCGTCCAGATCAGGAACGCGGCAAAGAGATAGAGGACCCAGCCGAAATTCTCGACCAGCGCCACGCCCGCACCGATCATCAGCGCGCGCAGGACAATGACGCCCAGCACACCCCAGAACAGCACCCGATGCTGCAGGTTCCGCGGGATCGCAAAGGCCGAAAAGATCATCGCGATCACGAAGATATTATCCATCGCGAGGCTCTTTTCGATGACGAATCCGGTCAGGTAGGCGAGGCCGGTTTCACTGCCGCTATGCCACCAAAGCCACAGGCCGAAGGCCACGCCGACCGAAATATAAAATGCCGAAAGCGCAAGGCTTTCCTTTACGCCGATCTCCCGGTTACCACGATGCAGAACGCCGAGGTCGAGTGTGAGCAGCCCGGCGACAACGGTGAAGAAGGCCAGCCACAGCCACAGGGGCGTGCCGAGCCAGGCCGCGAAAAGCAGATCCATTTGATACCCTTACAATAAGCGGGTGAACGGGGGCACGGGCGGCCGTCGCCGCCCGCCACCGCCGTCAGGCGGTCGCCAACACCGCGTCGCTTTTCATCAGGCGGGCAAGTCGGCCCTTGATGCGCCCTTTCATGAGCGCGAGCTTCCACAGGCGCGTAACATCCGGCGCCGGACGGTAGCGTTCCAGACGTAACGCCTCATCGAGCCGCTGCAACCGGCTGAGCAGGTGAAAGAAACGATTGGTCACGATAAGCCACTCCTCGATTGGATCTGATCCAATCGGGTGACCGGGATTGCTGAAAGGGGGGAGAATCAGACAATCGCACCGGTCACCCGATGCGGTCCGACATCACGATCCTGTCATGCAGGATCGCCAGAGGGGCCCGGCCCGCAAAAGCCATAATCGGGATTGCGCGCGGGGATTTCAAGGGGGTTCGGACATGGTCATGCGAAAGCCATGCTTTCTGTGGGTGCGGCGTCTGCTATGCACGGCAGGATGAGGTTGCTTTTTCTTGCGGGGGCATTGCTTGTGCTGCCGTTTCCATCCGGGGCGCGAAGTGCGGAACCGGCACCCTTTACGGTGATGAAAACCGGCCGCGGCTATGCCCGTCTCGCGGACGCCGTCGCGGCCGTTGGCGACCGCGACGGCGTGATCGTGATCGCCCCCGGCGTGCATCGACAGTGCGCCGTGCAGCAGGCAGGCCGCATCAGCTTTCGCGCGGCCCGGCCGGGCACCGCCATCCTCGACGGGGTCACATGTGAGGGCAAGGCCGCGCTTGTCCTCCGGGGACGCGGAGCGAGCGTGGAGGGGCTGGTTTTCCGCCACCTGCGCGTCCCGGACGGCAACGGGGCGGGGATCAGGCTGGAGCATGGCGATCTTGCGGTGATCGGGAGCGCGTTTCGTGACAGCGAGGAGGGTATCCTCACGCATGACGACCCCCAGGCGACCATTCGCATAGACCGATCCACCTTCAGCCGCCTGGGCCGCTGCGACCGGGGGCTCGATTGTGCCCATTCCGTCTATGTCGGCCGGTACGGGCGGCTGATCATAACCGGTAGCCGGTTCGAGGCCGGCACAGGTGGCCATTATGTCAAAAGCCGCGCGGCCCAGGTGGACATTCACAACAATGTCTTTGACGACGAAGCGGGCCGAGCAACCAATTACATGATCGACCTGTCCAACGGATCGGCGGGCGCGATTGGGGGCAATGTGATGGTGCAGGGCCGCGACAAGGAGAATTACAGTGCATTCATCACCATCGCGCCAGAGGGACGTGAGCGTGACAGCTCCGCCATTCTCATCAGCGGCAACAGCGCCGCCTTCGCGCCCGGCGTAAGACGGACGAGCACCTTTGTCGCGAACTGGACGGACGATCGGCCCCGGATCACCAGCAATCTGTTGAACAAGGGCATAAGGACAACGGATCGGCGCTGACGGCGGTCAGCGGGGGAAACGCGGGATGTGCGGGATCGTCCCGACGCTGGGCGGGTCGATGCCGGTCTCCATCGAAAACCAGGTAAGACCCGCGATTGCGGCGACCGCACCGATCAGGATCACCAGCGCAACTCGCCATGCGGCGAACCTCTCCGCCAACGGCAGCCTGGCGCGCTCGGCGGGAGGTGATTGGGGAACATCGGGGAGAGGATGCTTTCGCCGCCACGCAAAACCAGCGGCATAGCCCGCCGCGCAGACGAGCATCCACGGCACCGCGACAAACACTCCGATGAGCATCACGCCAAAGATGGCCTGTGACAGCGGCTCGTCGTGCCTCGGGTTCAGCAGCGCGCCAAGCGCCATCATGCCCGCCATCAGGATCGCAGGCGCCAGCAGCCACAGGAGCATGACCCAGATCAGCCGTCGCGAAGGTGTCCGCGCCACGATAAGGGCGCTTATCACCGCCAGCCCCGCACCGACGGCGATCAGCTCGCCAAGCGACTCCATCGACCTTCTCCCCGTCAGGACAGCAAGATTTGGCGTCGAAATGATGCTCGCGTCAATCGGCATCGTCCCGCCTCTCTCCAACCATCGCCCGGTTGACTTTTACAGACGCTTTGCCTATCGGCACCGGTCTGATGCGGCGGCGGCTGGCGGAAATCTGCCCTGCGGCCCCTTTTTGTCATGCATGATTCGATTTTTGAGGAATGAGCGATGAAGCGCACCTTTCAGCCGAGCAACCTGGTCCGCAAGCGGCGTCACGGTTTCCGCGCGCGCATGGCGACGGCGGCGGGCCGGAATGTGGTTCGCGCCCGTCGTGCGCGGGGCCGGAAGTCCCTGACCGCCTGAACGACCCTGCCGCGTCCGCGCGGCTGGGCGTGATCCGCAAGCGCGCGGATTTTCTCGCCTGTAACAAGGGCCGGCGTCAGCCGATGCCGGGGTTCGTTCTGCTGGTACGTAGCCGGGATGATGGCGATCCGGCTATCCGGCTGGGCATTACAGTCACCAAGAAGATTGGCGGCGCTGTCGTCCGAAACCGGATGAAGCGCCGTTTTCGCGCGCTGGGGCGGCAGGTGCTCGCGCAGGCCGGAATCGCGGGCGCCGACCACGTGCTCATCGGGCGCGAGGGCGGTGTGGAGCGCGATTACGCCCTCCTCGCGACGGAACTGGAAAAGGCGCTCCGCAAGGTAAAACGGAAATGATCGCGCGCCTGCTCATCGGCGTTGCACGGCTGTGGCAGATCGGCCCTTCGCGCGTCATTCCCCCGACCTGCCGCTACCATCCGAGCTGCTCGCACTATGCAATCATCGCGCTTCGTCGACATGGTGCGATCAAGGGTAGCTGGCTCGCACTGAAACGGCTATTGCGCTGCCATCCGTGGGGAGGATCGGGGTACGACCCTGTCCCGTAACGACAAAAGATTTTAGCCGGGGAGCGGCAAGAGCAGTGGACGACAAAAGAAACATCATCCTGGCCGTGGTGCTGACCGCGCTGATCCTGTTCGGCTGGCCCTATGTCGCGGAGCGTCTGTTTCCCGCGTCGATGCGGCCCGCGCCGCAGGCGACGCAGCAGCAGGCGGCACCTGCGCCCAATGGCCCGGCGTCCAATGGGCTGGCAGTCGTGCCCGGCGGTTCCGCCCCTGCGGTTCCGCGTGCGTTGCCGACGGTGCTGCGCGATAGCCCGCGTGTCACCATAGAGACGCCAAAGCTGCGCGGCTCCATCGCCCTGAAAGGCGCGCGCATCGACGACATCATCCTGCCGACTTACAGCCAGACGCTCAAGAAAGGGTCGCCGCCGATCCGCCTGTTCTCGCCCGGCGGGTCACAGGACGCCTATTTCGCGGGCTTCGGCTGGTCGGGTGACGGGCTGAAGGCGCCGGACGCAAACACGCTCTGGCAGGCAAGCGGCACGAAGCTGACGCCGGACACGCCCGTCACGTTGCGCTGGGACAACGGGCAAGGCCAGATCTTTGAAATCGCGCTGACCGTCGACAGGAACTACATGATCTCCGCGCGGCAGACCGTAACCAACGGCGGCACCGGCACGGTCGGCGTGCGCACCTATGGCTTTGTCAGCCGTGCGCACAAGCCGGGGGACCAGGACACCTGGACCATCCATATCGGCCCGATGGGCGTGTTCAACGGCGCGGCCGAATATGATGTCGATTACAAGAAACTGGACGAAGGCGATCTGCCCGCCGCGGTCACCACAACCGGCGGCTGGATAGGTTTCACCGATAAATATTGGCTGTCGGCGCTTGTTCCCGATCAGAACGCGAGCTTCAAGGGCGAATTTCGCAAGGGCGCGTCGGGCGGCTATCAGGCCGATTTCAGCATGAACCCGATGTTGCTCGCGCCCGGCAGGTCGGCCAGCACCACGTCCCGCCTGTTCGTCGGCGCCAAGGAGGTGAAGACGCTGGAGGCCTATCAGGACGCGGGCATTCCGCTGTTCGACCGGGCGATCGACTGGGGCTGGTTTTACTGGTTCGAAAAGCCGATCTTCGCGTTGCTTCACTGGCTGTTCCAGCAGATCGGCAATTTCGGCGTGGCGATCATCTGCCTCACCTTCATCGTCCGCGCGGTGATGTTCCCGATCGCGCAGAAGCAGTTCGCCTCCATGGCGGCGATGCGGGCGATTCAGCCGAAGATGAAAGAGCTTCAGGAAAAGCACAAGAACGACAAGCCCAAGCTTCAGCAGGAGTTGATGGACCTGTATCGCAAGGAGAAAGTGAACCCGTTCTCCGGCTGCCTGCCCATTTTCCTGCAGATCCCTATATTCTTTGCCCTCTACAAGGTGCTCCAGCTCACGATCGAGATGCGGCACCAGCCGTTCGCCCTGTGGATCAAGGACCTTTCCGCGCCCGATCCGCTTCATGTGCTGAACCTGTTCGGCCTGCTGCCGTTCACGCCCCCTGCGTTTCTGGGCATCGGTATCCTGGCCATCATCCTGGGCATCACCATGTGGCTGCAGTTCAAGCTCAACCCCGCGCCGATGGACGACGTGCAGAAGCAGATTTTCGCGATCATGCCATGGATGATGATGTTCATCATGGCGCCGTTCGCGGCGGGTCTGCTGATATACTGGATCACCTCGAACATCCTGACCATCGCGCAGCAGAGCTGGCTCTACAGCCGTCATCCGCAACTGAAGCAGCCGGTCGCGAAGTGAGCGGTACGGGCGAGGACGAGGACCCGATCGAAACGGCCCGGCGCATCTTCGCCGGGCCCGTCGCCTTTCTCAAGTCGGCGCCGGCGCTCAAATTCCTGCCGGACGCCGACGTGCCGGAGGTGGCGTTCGCGGGACGATCCAACGTCGGGAAATCCTCGCTGCTCAACGCGCTGACCAATCGGAACGGCCTTGCCCGTACCTCCAACACGCCGGGACGCACGCAGGAACTGAATTTCTTCGACGTCGGCGATCCTCTGCTCCTCCGCCTCGTCGACATGCCTGGCTATGGCTATGCGAAGGCGCCCAAGGACATGATCCGCCAATGGCGATTCCTCGTGAACGACTATCTGCGCGGCCGCGCGGTGCTGAAACGCGCGCTGGTGCTGATCGACAGCCGCCACGGCATCAAGGACGTGGACCGCGATCTCATGAAGATGCTGGACGAGGCCGCCGTCAGCTATCGTCTGGTGCTCACCAAGGCGGACAAGGTGAAGGCAAGCGAGCTGGCCGAGGTAACGGCGAGCACCGCGGCCGAAGCGCGGCAGCACACCGCCGCGCATCCGGAAATCATCGCAACCTCGTCGGAAAAGGGCTTGGGGATAGCGGAGTTGCGCGCGGCGGTTACAGAGGCTCTTGATTAGCCTCAGAATCCGCACATCATGAACGAGGAACGGCCCATGCTCAGGATCATCATCGGTAACAAGGCTTATTCGAGCTGGTCGTTGCGCGGCTGGCTGGCGGCGAAGCAGTCCGGCCTCCAATTCGAGGAACTGGTGCTGCCCATGTATGACGAGGCGTGGCCGACACGGCGGCTGGAGCCGGACCTCGCTTTGTCGAACGGCAAGGTGCCCACGTTGTGGGACGGCGACATAGCGGTCTGGGACAGCATCGCCATTGTCGACTATCTGAACGACATTACCGGCGGCACGCGCTTCTGGCCGGAGGACAGGGCCGCCCGCGCTCTTGCCCGATCAATGGCGGCCGAGATGCACAGTGGCTATGTGCCGCTGCGCAAGGCCTGTCCGATGAACGTGCGGAAAGTCTATCCGCCGCAAACGCCCAGCCCCGCCGTGCAGGAAAATGTCGACCGGATCACGGCGCTGTGGGAACTGGCGCGCCGCAGGTTCGGCGCGGACGGACCTTATCTGTTTGGCGCGTTCGGTGCTGCCGATATCATGTTCTCGGCCGTGGTGTTCCGCTTCCACGGTTACTCGCTGCCCGCAAGCGGCGCCGCAGCGGAGTATATCGCGGCCATGCTCGCCCACCCTTGGATGGTGGAGTGGGTCGCGGGCGCGAAAACGGAAAGCTGGGTCCTTGATCAGTATGAGCAGGGACCGGCGTACTGAAACCGCCTTTTCAAGGTAGGTGGCATCACCTGCGCAGTTCGGCGAAACCACATCACGGGAAACAACAACATCTGCACTCTGGCCGGTTCAACCCGAACGGAATGAGTCTAAGGCGCGCTACTTGCGCACGAGATACCCAATCACCCCGCCGGCAGCAGCCGAAAGAACTGACATCGCCCATTTCTTCTCTTCAGGGGCGGCCGTTGCAGATACAACGGTAGTGTAGCATAAAATCATAACGAGCCCGACAAAGCTCAGGGCAACTACGAACAACGCGATGTCCTTGAAAAGCCGGACGAATCTTTCGCCATCTGTTTCTTCGCGCTCGACCGAAACGCTGTATCTGTGTTTCGGTGGCGGAGAATTCAGATCTATCGTGCTCACAAGCCAACGATCTCAGTTTGTAACGTCCTGCTTTTCGGTTCGACGAGACCCAGTTTCAAACCCTCGCGCTTTCCCTCGCGGGCGGCAAGGTAGAGCTGCAGTGCCTTACGCAGGATTTCGCTCTTGTTGGTTTCGGATTCTTCAGCTGCTTTGTCGATTTCGCGATTCAGGTCATCGGAAAGGACAACGTTGAAACGTACACTCATAAAAAGTCCTCCATCGGTGTGATATATGCGCATAATAAGCACATATATCAAGCACACAGCCGATAGATTCGCTGTCCTCCGTTCAGCAAACCGGACCCGTCAGATCAGACGTCGAGATTGGCGACATCCAGTGCATTGTCCTGAATGAACTCCCGTCGCGGTTCCACGACATCGCCCATCAGGCGGGTAAAGATTTCGTCGGCCACATCCGCCTGATCGATTTCGACCCGCAGCATGGAGCGATTGTTCGGATCGAGCGTCGTTTCCCAGAGCTGCTCCGCGTTCATTTCGCCCAGCCCCTTGTATCGCTGGATCGAAAGGCCCTTGCGGCCCGCGGCAAGGATCGCCTCGAGCAACTCGCTCGGCCGCGTCACGGTCATGCCCTTGGCGGCGGTGGCGACGGGCGCTTCCTCGTCCTCGTCGATGGCCGGGGCGGCCTCCTCCACGGCTACGGCCTTGGCCGTCACGAGACGGCTTGCCGTCACATAGCTCGCGGCCTGCTCACCGACCGTGCCGTGAAGCTTCCTCGCCTCCGCGCTGCCGAGGAACGCGGCCTCGACCACCATATGATCGGTGACGCCGCGCCATTCACGCCGGAAGTGGAAACCGCCCTCCTCGCTCATTTCGGCCGCCCAGTTGCCCTCCGGGTCATGTCCGTCCAGCCACCGGACCGTGTCGGCGAGCCGGGCGGCGCGGGCGTCTGCGGCAAGGTCCGGGGCCAGGCCCCCGTTCAACGCCAGCGCCTCGATCACGCGCGCGTCATACCGGCGCGGGACGTAACGCATCACCGCCTTCATCCGCCGGGCGTGGTCGATGAGATCGCGCAGAGCGACGCCTTTGCGCAGGCCTCCGGTGCTTTCGAGCGCCATCGTATCGACCCCGTTGTCGACAAGATACTGCTCCAGCGCCATTTCGTCCTTGAGGTAGACTTCGGAGCGTCCGCGTGTCGCCTTGTAGAGCGGCGGCTGCGCAATATAGAGGTGCCCGTTCTCGATGATCTGCGGCATCTGGCGATAGAAGAATGTGAGGAGGAGCGTACGGATATGCGCGCCGTCCACGTCGGCGTCCGTCATGATGACGATCTTGTGATAACGCAGCTTGGCGAGGTTGAAATCATCGCGAATGCCTGTGCCCATCGCCTGGATGAGCGTTCCGATCTCCCGCGACGACAGCATCCGGTCGAATCGCGCACGTTCGACGTTCAGGATCTTGCCGCGTAACGGCAGGATCGCCTGGAAATGCCGGTCCCTGCCCTGCTTGGCGGATCCGCCTGCGCTGTCGCCCTCCACCAGGAACAGTTCCGACTTCGCGGGGTCGCGCTCCTGACAGTCGGCCAGCTTGCCGGGCAGCGATGCTATGTCCATCACGCCCTTGCGCCGGGTAAGTTCGCGCGCCTTGCGCGCGGCCTCTCGCGCGGCGGCGGCGTCAATGATCTTCTGGACGATTGAGCGTGCGTGCTGCGGGTTTTCCTCCAGCCACTCGGCCATCTTGTCGGCCATCAGGCTTTCGAGCGGCTGGCGCACTTCCGAGCTGACGAGCTTGTCCTTGGTCTGGGACGAGAATTTTGGATCGGGCAGCTTCACCGACACGATGGCGGTCAACCCTTCCCGCATGTCCTCGCCCGTCAGCGAGACCTTCTCCTTCTTCAGCAGCCCGGACTTGTCGGCATAGTTGTTCAGTGTCCGCGTCAACGCCGCGCGGAACGCCGCGAGATGCGTTCCCCCGTCACGCTGCGGGATGTTGTTGGTGAAGCAGAGGACATTCTCATAATAGCTGTCGTTCCACTCCAGCGCGACATCGATGCCGATGCTGTCACGCTCACCGGTTACGGCGATGGGCGAGGGGATCAGCGGCGTCTTGTTGCGGTCCAGCCAGCTCACGAAGGCCCCGATGCCGCCTTCATAGAACAGCTCGATCTCTTTCCTCTCCTCATGCCGCGCGTCGGCGAGGAGCAGGCGCACGCCGGAGTTCAGGAATGCCAGCTCGCGATAGCGGTGCTCCAGCTTCTCGAAATCGAACTCGACGATCTTGAACGTGGCGGGGGATGGCAGGAAGGTGACCTTCGTGCCCTTCTTCCCTTCCGGCGCTGGGCCGACGAGCTTCAGCGGCGCGACCGCATCGCCGAAGGCAAAGCGCATATAATGCTCCTGCCCGTCGCGCCAGATCGTAAGGTCCAGCCATTCGCTCAGGGCGTTGACCACCGAAACACCCACGCCGTGGAGGCCGCCTGAAACCTTGTAGGCGTTATCGTCAGACGTATTCTCGAACTTTCCGCCCGCATGAAGCTGGGTCATGATGACTTCGGCGGCGGATACGCCCTCTTCCCTGTGGATGTCGGTCGGAATGCCGCGTCCGTTATCCTCGACTGAAACCGACCCGTCCGGATTGAGCTGGATCAGGATACGGTCGCAATGGCCGGCCAGTGCTTCGTCGATCGCATTGTCGGAAACTTCGAACACCATATGGTGCAGGCCGGACCCGTCATCGGTGTCGCCGATATACATGCCGGGTCGTTTGCGGACAGCGTCCAGACCCTTCAGCACCTTGATGCTGTCGGCGCCATACTCATTGGTGTTGGGGGCGGAATTCTGCGGTTCGTCACTCATGCCGAGGGTATAGTGAGGCGAACCTGAAAGGGGAAGAGAAAGATGGGTCTGCGCGGGCGGCAACCCAACCCGCGCGCCACCGGTCGGGGGAGCATTCGGAGCGTAGCGTACTTAGGGGTACCTGAGCACCGAATCACGGAAAATCCGCGCTTTGCGGGTGCGCATGGGCTGAATGTCGATCTCCCTACAACACTTCCCGCACCACATCCTGCGGGCGGCAGAACCGCACCCCCTTGTCCGTTTCCACGAATGGTCGGTTCACATAAGCGGGGTTGGCGGCCATCTCGTCCAAAATCGCCTCGTCGTCCATGTCCGGCAGGCCGCGCTCCTCCGCGTCCGTTCCCATCTTGCGGATGGCCTGCACGGCGGTCAGGCCCGCATCCCGAATCAGCTGCGCCAGCTTCTCGCGCGCATAAGGGTGCTTCAGATATTCGATCACCTCCACCTCGACACCCGGCGTCTCCTCAAGGATCGCCAGCGTCTTGCGCGACGTGCCGCAATTGGGGTTGTGCCAGATGGTTGCTTTCATGCGTCGTCTCCCTTTGTTCCAGGAACCAGTCGGCTGCCCGTAGGCCCGCCCACGCCCCGACCATCTGCGCGATGATGAAGGCAGGCACATCGGCCCACCTTATCCCGGCGAAACTTCCGGTCAGGGCACGGGCGATCGTCACCGCCGGGTTGGCGAAGCTGGTCGATGACGTGAACCAGTAGGCCGCGATGATCCACGCCGCAACCAGAGCGGGCACGCTTTCGGGTTTGTATCGCACGCCCAGCCGGATCGTCAGCAGCAAGCCGAAGGTCGCGGTCGCCTCGCCCAACCACTGGCCGGGGCCGGTGCGCAGCTTTTCGGCGTGAGAGATCATCGGCGCATCGAACATCAGATGGGCGAGAACAGCGCCCGCGCATCCGCCCGCGACCTGCGCGAAAATCACCGGCAGGCGCGTCCCGCCTTTGTCCAGCGCCATCGTTACCGCCGGATTGAACTGCGCGCCCGAGATCGGCGCCAGCAGGGTGATCAGCACATAGAGCGCCGCCCCGGTCGCGGCGGTGTTGGCGAGCAGCGCCAGACCGATGTTGCCGCCCGACAGCCGCTCGGCCATGATGCCGGAGCCGATTACGGTCGCCACCAGCAACCCCGTGCCAAGCGCTTCGGCGGCAAGCGTGCGGCTCATTCGCTTTTCTCCCGGTCCAACAAGGTGGAAAGCCCGCAGATTTCCGGTGCGCCCTGGCAGCAATCGTCGATCAGATAGGATACCAGCGCGTTGATGCGGGGGATTGCGGCCGCATAGAAGATGTGGCGGGATTGACGGCGCGCCGTGATCAGCCCCGCCTGCTCCAACTGGGCGAGATGATGCGACAGGGTGGAAGGCGCGACGTCCAGTCCGGACGCGATGTCGCCAGCGGGGAGGCCCTCCTTGCCCGCACGCACCAGCAGCCGGAACAAGGCCAGCCGCGTGTCCTGTGCAAGGGCGCCGAGCGCCGCGACGGCATCCATTGATTCCATATTTCCAGAAGTATCGAAATATAGAGCCCGCCGCAAGCCTCTTTGTGTACCAGTTTGAATGTCCGCAGGTCCGCCCGGCCTCTTCCCGACAATCTTGCCGGCGGCTACTGATCGCGGCCGAGCCACTCCTCAAGCCACTTGATCGTATAGTCCCCGTTCTGAAAATCAGGGTCGCGCAGCAGCTTCTGGTGGAGCGGGATGGTCGTCTTCATGCCCTCGACCACATATTCCTCAAGGGCGCGGCGCAGGCGCATGATGCAGCCCTCGCGCGTGCGGCCATAGACGATCAGCTTGCCGATCATGCTGTCGTAATAAGGCGGGACGCGGTATCCCTGATAGAGGCCGCTGTCGACGCGCACGTGCATTCCGCCGGGCACATGATAGGCGGTGACGGTGCCGGGCGATGGCGCGAACGTCTCGGGGTCCTCGGCGTTGATCCGGCATTCGATCGCATGGCCGGAAAAAACCAGGTCCTTTTGCGCCACGGAAAGCGCTCGGCCCTCAGCGACGCGGATCTGCTCGCGGACCAGATCGACGCCGGTGATCATCTCGGTCACCGGATGCTCGACCTGAAGCCGCGTGTTCATCTCGATGAAGTAGAACTTGCCGCCTTCCCAGAGGAACTCGATCGTGCCCGCGCCGCGATAGCCCATGTCGGCCATCGCCTTCGCGACGATACCGCCCATCCGCTCCCGCTCGGCCACGGAGATGACCGGCGACGGCGCCTCCTCCAGCACTTTCTGATGCCGCCGCTGGAGCGAGCAGTCGCGCTCGCCCAGATGGATGGCGTTCCCTTTCCCATCGCCGAAGATCTGGAACTCGATATGGCGTGGGTTACCGAGATATTTTTCCATATAGACGGTGTCGTCGCCGAACGCCGCCTTGGCCTCGCTTTTCGCCTGGCTCATCAGGCTTTCGAGACCGGATTCGTCCGGCACCACCTTCATGCCGCGCCCGCCGCCACCTGAAGCAGCCTTGATCAGCACCGGATAGCCGATCTCCTTCGCGAGCCGTTTCGCCTCGGCCACGTCGGTGATCGCGCCCTCCGATCCGGGGACGAGCGGCAGGCCAAGCGCGCCTGCGGTCCGCTTCGCCTCTACCTTGTCGCCCATGATGCGAATATGCTCGGGCTTGGGGCCTACAAAGATCAGGCCATGCGCCTCGACAATTTCCGCGAACTGGGCGTTTTCGGACAGGAAGCCATAGCCGGGGTGAATAGCGTCGGCGCCGGAGATCTCAGCAGCCGAAATGATGTTCGCCACGTTGAGGTAGGAATCGCGCGCTGCGGGCGGGCCGATGCAGATCGCTTCATCGGCAAGGCGCACATGCATTGCGTCGGTGTCGGCGGTCGAATGAACCGCAACCGTCTTGATGCCCATCTCGTGACACGCGCGGTGGATGCGCAAGGCGATCTCGCCGCGATTGGCGATCAGCAGCTTTTCGATCGACATCGGTCCGCCTTACTCGATCACAACCAGCGGTTGATCGAATTCGACCGGCTGGCCATTCTCGACGAGGATCGCCTTGACTGTGCCTGCCGCCGGGGCTGAAATCGGATTCATTACCTTCATTGCCTCGACGATCAGCAAGGTATCGCCCTGCTTCACCTGATTGCCGACATGAATGAACGGAGCCGCACCGGGCTCTGCGGAAAGATAGGCCGTGCCGACCATCGGCGACGGGACGGCGGTACCGTTGAAAGCTACAGGTGCGGCGGAAGCTCCGGCAACGGGGGCGGTAACCGGCGCCATCGGCGCAGCGGCAGCCATGGGGATCGCCTGAGGCACCAGCGCCTCCTTGACCTTCCGCGCAACGCGTATCTTGCGGTCGCCATCCTCGACCTCGATCTCAGTGAGACCCGTCGAATCCAGCATATCGGCCAGTTCCCGCACCAAGCTCACATCAATCTGCATTGCGCCCTTGTCCTGCTTGTCGTCCATCATGCCCCTCAATACGGTGATCGGCTGACCTATTCTGGATGATGCGCCTATTGCGCTTTGTAGCGCGGCGCAACCGGTTAAAGCTCCAGCGCCGCTTCCAGCGCCAGCATGTACGACATCGGGCCGAAACCCGCGATCGTGCCTTTGGCTCCCATTCCGACATAGCTTTTGCGGCGGAATTCCTCGCGCGCGTGCGGGTTGGAGAGGTGAACCTCGATCACCGGCACCTTGATCGCCTTGATCGCGTCGAGCAGCGCCACGGATGTGTGGGTAAGCCCGCCCGGATTGAGGATCACGGCATGGGCGCCCGTTGCGTTCGCCTCATGCAGCCAGTCGATCAACTCGCCCTCATGGTTCGACTGACGGAATTCCATCTCCACATGCGCGCGGGATCCCACATCCTCCATCCGCTCGGCGATGTCCTCGAGCGTATCATATCCGTAGATTTCCGGTTCCCGTTGCCCCAGCAGGTTGAGGTTGGGGCCGTTCAGCACCCAGATTGTCCGACCCTCGGCCATGTCGTTCCCCTTATCGTGGCACCGCTGTTGCGGTAAGGCACGATCCGCCCCTATATCGACGGCCTTGATATGTGGCTTTGGCCGCGAGGTCCAACCGAAAAGGCGTGATCGTGAGCATAGACGGTACCATTTCCATCAGGTTGAACGGAGAACACCGCCGTGTTCGCCAGGGGCTTTGCCTTGCCGAACTGGCGAGTGAACTGGGCTTCGTGCCCGAGAAGATAGCGGTCGAGCGCAATCTGGAGGTCGTGCCGCGTTCCACGCTGAAGGATGTTCTCGTGGAGGACGGCGACGAGCTGGAGATCGTCCACTTCGTCGGCGGCGGCGACCATGTCGGGTCCGGTGTGGCAGCCGATAGCTGGACCGTGGCGGGCCAGACGTTCCGATCCCGCCTCATCGTCGGTACGGGCAAGTACAAGAGCTTCGAGGAAAATGCCGCGGCGGTCGAGGCGAGCGGGGCGGAAATCGTCACGGTGGCCGTGCGGCGCGTCAATGTCAGCGATCGTGACGCGCCGATGCTGACCGATTATATCGACCCGAAGAAAATCACATACCTCCCCAACACGGCCGGTTGCTTTACCGCCGAGGATGCGATCCGCACCTTGCGGCTCGCGCGGGAGGCGGGCGGCTGGGACCTCGTCAAGCTGGAGGTTCTGGGCGAGGCGCGCACGCTCTATCCCGACATGGTCGAAACCATCCGGGCCACAGAGATTCTCGCAAAGGAAGGTTTCAAGCCGATGGTCTACTGCGTCGATGACCCCATCGCCGCCAAACGGCTGGAGGATGCCGGCGCCGTCGCGATCATGCCGCTGGGCGCGCCCATCGGATCGGGCCTCGGCATCCAGAACCGCGTGACCATCCGCCTGATCGTCGAGGGCGCGAACGTTCCCGTGCTGGTCGACGCGGGCGTGGGCACCGCGTCCGATGCGGCGGTGGCGATGGAACTTGGCTGCGATGGGGTCCTGATGAACACCGCAATCGCGGAGGCAAAAGACCCCGTCCTGATGGCGCGGGCGATGAAAGCGGCGGTTGAGAGCGGACGCATGGCCT
>DASULD010000209.1:0-3157 GCA_036278355.1 Sphingobium sp. | reverse complement strand
GCCGAGCGCCTCTGGCCCGGGATCGCGGGTTTTTTGTGGCTGGAGAGGTCCAGCGTCGATTATCTCATCACCGGCACCCCTACCGGGGAATCCGATCTCGCCAATATCCGCCTATTCCGCAGGTTCCAGGCCCTCGAACATCCCGGCCAGGAAGACCAGCAGACCGTCATCCGCTTCATCACACAACGGCGTATAGCTCAGCCATGGCACCGGTGAACTGAGGGGCAGATGCGTTTGGATGTTCGACACGCTAAGTCGAGTTGGATTTCACTGCCAGGATTTAAGATCAGAAGCTCATCGCGGCACGCTCGGCCTCGGCGGCGCCGAAATCGGGTACGTACCCGATGACGGCACCGGTGGCCGGATTGTCCAGCTCGATCCAGCCATCGCCGGAGACGCATTCGCCGTCGATCAGACAGGCTTCGTGTTTCCAGCGCATTGCCGCCGGATTCAGGAGATCGGCGGACTCACCTGTCCATCACTGCTTCCCTGTCATGCCGGCTCGGCCGACAGTTCTTCGAGGACGTTTCGGGTCAAATCGGGCGTGAGCTTGATGAAATGCCCATCGACGGTCGGGGGAAAGGATGTGAGCCCCCCCAATATGTCGGTCTTCGCCAAAATCACCGTCGGCCGGTCCGATGCCAGCGCATCGTCCATACCCTCCCGGATCGCGCCCACGTCATGACCGTCGCATTCGATGACGTTCCAGCCAAACGCACGCCATTTGTCAGCGATCGGTTCGACCGTGGTGACGAAGGTGACCGGGCCGTCGACCTGGGAGTTGTTGACGTCCATCACCGCGATCAAATTGTTGACCTTGTGATGGGCGGCGAACATCGCCGCTTCCCAGGTCTGCCCTTCCTCCATCTCGCCATCGCTGATCAGCGCGATCGTCCGCCCGCTTTCACCAGCGAACCTCTGGGCGAGGGCCAGGCCAATGCCACCCGAAAGCCCTTGCGCCAGCGACCCGCACGTGATGTCGACAATGGGGGTACGCTCCGTGCTGATCGCTTCCAGCAGGGCTTCGTCCTTGCCATAGTCTGCAAGCGCCTCGCGCGGGAGAAGGCCGATCTCCGCAGCCACGGCGTAGAAGGTGATGGCATAGTGCCCCGGTGACAGCACGAAGCGATCCACGCCCTGGCGCCAATATTTCTCGCCGAAGATCACCGCCATGATCTCGGCCGTGCCCAGCGCCTGGCCCAGATAGCCGAAGCCCTGGATATCGACCATGTTGACTGCGTTGACGCGAATCCGCCGGGCGAGGTCTTCGGTGTTGGTGGACTGTGTCATGTCCCATCCTCCTTGCAATGTTCAAACATGTGTGGCGACCAGCGGGAAGCCGTCGCAAAAACCGACGTTCTTGTTGAAAGGCCTGGTCATGGTCCCGCGCGGGTTTTTACCGGCGCCAGACATTTTGGAACGGGCCTGCGAGGCGCAGCTTCGCGAACGGCTCGACTATCGCCATGGCACTTTCCCCGCGCGCCGCCGTCAATGGCGCTGGGCGCCGATCGCCGACAAGTCGATCTCCAGCTGCCGGCGCCGAAATTCGAGCGGCGACACGCCCAGATCCTGCCGGAACCGCCGCGAGAAATAGGCATGGTCCTCGAACCCGCATTCGAACGCCACCTGGGAGACGCGCCTGTCGGTATAGATCAACAGTTCGCGCGCATGCTGCAGCCGCGCCTTGAGCAGAAGGTCGCCGAATGACTGCCCGGTGACCCGCTTGATGCGGGCGGCCAGGCAACTGGAAGAGATTGAGAGGTGGCGGGCCGCTTCATGGATCGTCAGGCGCTCGGCAAGATTGGCCTCAATGAACTGGCGTAGTTCGTCGACTTTGTCCGAAGCGCCCTCGTGCTGCTCCATCTCGACGACCTCGACGATCTCGCTCTCAAATGCTCCCAACACCTCCAGCAGCAGGATGGAAAGCTGCGCGCGCGCATATTGTGCCGAACCCAGGCCTTGCGAGCCGTTGCGTTCGATCAGCGAGGTCCAGATCCTTTGAAGCTTCTCCGTCACGCAGGGATCGCACTCATAGCGCATCTGCTTCTGCGCCACGAAGGGCAGGAGTTCGGGCGCTGCGCTCAGCGTGTTCGGGTGCGACCACAGGCGCTGGGCATCCGCCGGCAACTCGGGATGAAGGAATTGCAGGTTGAACTGGATCGAGAGGCTGGCGGTGTGCCCTACGATGGTGGCGCCATGGCGTAGCCCCGGCGGGGTGAAGATCAAGCTGCCGGGATTGGCTTCAATCTCCAAACAGCCGTAATGCTGCACCCGGCGGCCCGAGAGGATCAGCAGCGCTTCGAAATGATCGTGCGCATGGACGGGAAAGACGCCGCCTCGGTGGCTTTCCTGGCGTGCCAGGAAATATTCCGCAGTGCCGCCCCATGCTACCGATGCCGAGAGATCGCTCATCATTTCCTCCCATGGCGGATTCGCAAGACTTGACCTCGCTTCTTGCGGCTAACATACCGACCTGAAGGCCGTTAGGATAGTCAACTTGATTATTGGACGGACGGATCGTCGAGGGCGGGAGAGGCCGGGCGCGACGGCCTCATGAACTGATCGTGTCGTCTAATCGCGAGGGCCTCGCTCATACTCTCACGGCCAGCGGGCCCTACGCTCGTGACCTATAGTCCACCGAACCGATGAAGGTGTTCTTCATCGTTCAGGGACCCCTGATCTGGCTCGATGAGGGGGGTAACAGCATCGGGTCCGGCATCACTGACGCAGGTCGGGTGTAGCGTGCCCGTGTCCCGTGCCGGTGTCGGATTGCCGGAACCATGCCGGGTTACTCCGTGACAGTTACCGGTTGCGATTTCGCCGCGCGTCGCCCCGCTGCATGCAGTGATCGGTGATGGTCTTGCTGCAGAATGGATAATGGTCCCGCGGCGCGGGCGGGGGCGTCATGTTTCCGCCGACCACGGTGGTGACGGTCGTCCCTGCAGTCGTGCCGGCACCGGTGGCACCGCCATATGCTCCAGCCGCGCCTGAGGCACCGCCGGATACGGCAGCGTCGGCGTTGGCGGACCCTGAAGTCGCGTTCCCCGCGCCCGACCCCGTCGCCGCTCCGGAGGCATCCGCGCCGGCCTGGGGAGCGGTATCGCCGGCCACACTGCCGCTACCGCTCGAACCCACGGTCCCGCCAGTTTCCGGCACG
>DASULD010000208.1:0-4032 GCA_036278355.1 Sphingobium sp. | reverse complement strand
GCCTGCCAAACAACATGTTGTGCTGATGCTTCCCCGAAAAAAAGCACATCACTTCGCTCTAAACAGGCACCTTCTCTATCATAACATATGGAGAAGGAGTTCCCATGCCTGCGACACGTACATTCCTGTCCGCGCTGGCGATTGCGGCTATCGGCGCTTCCGGCCTTGCGTTCAGCAGCTCCGCCGACGCGCACGGTATCTGGTTCGCGCAGCGCGCCAAGCAAATCGCCTTGATCTATGGCGTTGGCGCCGATGATCTGGAAATGACCAAGCGCCTGCCTCTGGTCGAGAGCCTGACGGCTTATGACGCCGACTATCAGCCCATAAAGGCAGCGGCACGCGTGGCGGGTCCGATCGTGCTGGTGGATGTGGATGCGCAGCCAACCCTTGTGGCGGCGGTCATGCCCTACGGGGTCTGGTCACGCGTGGGCGACGGCGAGTTCGAAAAGAAGACGCTGGCCGAGATGCCCAATGCCACGGTGTCGACCAAGAACGTCAAATATGCCGTCAGCATCCAGGGTCCGTTAAGCAAGCCGATTCCCGCACTGCCCGGACACGGGCTCCAGATCATTCCCGCAGGCCCGATTCCGGACAAACTCGGCACTCCACTCACATATCGGGTGCTCTACAACGGAAAAGCGCTCGCCGGTGCGCGTGTGATCAACGACATGGTCAACGATCCGGACGCCAAGGAGCAGATGACCGCCGCCGACGGCACGGTCACCCTGCCGGTTCGCAACCAGGGGTTGAACGTCGTTCGCGCCGTGTACGATGGTCCGACCGACCAGCCGACGTTGTACAAGCAGATCGAACATACCGCGACGCTGGCATTCACGCTGGCTCACGCCCCGGAATGAGGATGAGGCCGATGAAGAAGACCCTGACCCTGCTGTTCTGTCTTTCGACACTGGGCGGCCTGTCCAATGCGGCGCTGGCCCACGGTATAACCAAGCCCCAGCACGGCGGCGTGGTGCAGATGAACGGCGAGACGTTGTTCGAGCTTGTGGTGAACCCGGCTGGTGTATCCCTGTACGTGCTGGACGAGGATGAGCCGGTGAATGCTGCCGCCATGACCGCCAAGCTGAGCATCAGCGCAGGCGGCAAGAAGACCGACGTCACGATGGTTCCGGCCAACGGAAATCAGTTTGTGGCAAAGGGGCTGAAACTCGCCAAGGACGCCAATGTCAGCGTCCTGGTAATCGATAAGGCGACCCAGTCGCGCTACGGTACAACCTTCACCATCAAATGACGGTCTGCGGGCTGCTCGCCCGGCCTCGGCCTGGCGGGCGGCCTCCCGAAAGGGGATGTCGATGCGTAAAGGAATGATCTCGACTCACGCCGGTCACGATCAAACTCAAAACCGCAGGCTTTTACGAGAATTTGTTCGAGCCACCGTTTCGATTAGCCATCGGAACGCCATGCCGTGACAGCATAAAGCGCGGCCTGCACACGCAATTCGTTATTATCCGCCGCTGCGCCGTCGCCATTCGATTAAAGATGCCTTCGCTCATTTCTACGCTACAATGTTGAAAACAGAGGCGCTCGGCGAGGAGTCCGACCCGGATGTCCGGGCGGCCCGCGCGAAAAGGCAGGCCCATGACACACAGCAGGATGTTGGGACAGTCGAAAGGGGTTTAGCATGATTACTTGGAAATCTGCACTTTATACCGCGCTCGCCGCTGGAACCGCTTTGACAGCTTTTCCGAAGCTTGCGGCCGCCCAGACCGCAGCCGCCGACGAGAACAGCGAAATCGTGGTCACTGCCATGAAACGCCAATATTTCGGCGACACGCCGGTGAAGGAAATCCCGCAGGCGGTGCAGTTCCTTGAAGGCAAGCTGCTTGACGATCTCAACATTACCCGCCTCGACTCTGCGCTGGAACTGGCGAGCGGCGTGTCGAAGCAGAACAATTTCGGCGGCCTTTGGGACAGCTTCGCCATTCGCGGTTTCGCGGGCGACGAGAATTTCCCCAGCGGGTTCCTGGTCAACGGGTTCAACGGCGGACGCGGCTATGGCGGCCCTCGTGATGCCTCGAATGTCGAGCGGATCGAGGTGCTGAAAGGTCCGAACTCCGCGCTTTTCGGACGCGGTGAACCGGGCGGCACAATCAACATCGTCACCAAAAAGCCGGTGTTCAAGACCTTCGGCAGCTTCGCCATCGCGGGGGGCAGCTGGAACAATTATCGGGTCGAGGGCGATTTCAACCTGCCCCTCAACGACATGTTCGCGGTGCGCCTGAACGGTTCGGTCGAGGATGCCGACAGCTTCCGCGATACAGTCCACACACGAAAGTATGTCCTGACGCCGTCCCTCCTGGCTAAATTCTCGGACAGCGATCTGTTCACCTATGAAATGGAATATGTGAATCAGGAAGTGCCGTTTGAGCGTGGTGTTGTCGCAATCCCTACGATCAACCCTGATTTGTCGATCAGCTATAACCTGGGCGCGATTCCCAGGTCGCGCTTCCTGGGCAATCCAAATGATGGACCCACCAAGGTCGAGGTTCTCGGCCATCAGGCGCAATATCAGCATGATTTCGGCGACGCCTGGACACTGATGCTGGGCGCGGGTTACAAGGACACGACGTTCGTCGGCTTTTCGAGCGATCCCGAACTCGTTTTTAACAAGGCTAGTCCTTCGCTCGGCCGTCAACAGATTTATGCCGACGGTCAAACCCTGTCCCGCCAGCGACGCTTCCGCGACTACAGCACCACCCACCTGGTTTTCCGCGGTGAAATTAGCGGCAAGTTGGAAACCGGTTCCATCATCCACAATATCCGCATTGGCGCAGACTGGGACAAGTTCAAGATTAAGACCCTCCAGACCCGTTATCGCCCGAGCGCCGTTGATCAGTCCTATGCGATTAACATCTTCAACCCCGATTACAGCATCCCGGCGCCGATTCCGACCACCCCTATCCAGAACGCAACGGAGATCCAGAAGGCCTGGGGTATCTACGCCCAAAATCAGATCGAGATCACGGAGCAGTTCAAAGTTCGCTTCGGCGGTCGCTATGACGATTTCTCGCAGAATATCGATCTGCGCCTGAACGGCACCAATCCGCGCAAATCCTACACCAAGTTCAGCCCCATGGCAGGCCTTGTATTCGAGCCGACCCGCAGCGTTTCGCTTTATGCCAGTTACGGGAAGGGCTTCCGCCCCAACAGCGGCGTCGGTGCCGACAGTCAGCCCTTCGCCCCCGAGCTAAGCAGATCTTACGAGATCGGCGGCAAGTTCGTGACGCCGGACGGACGGATCACCAGCACCTTGTCACTATACAAGATGAAAAAGAGCAACGTGCTTAGCACCGACCCGGGCAATGCGAACTTCTCCAAACCCGTGGGGTCGGCGAAGAGCAAGGGCGTCGAATTTGACCTCAATGCGAAGCTGCCGGCCGGGTTCGAGTTGTTCCTGACCTATGCCTACACCGATGCAGGCTGGGCGAGCGCAGTAGGCGACCCCAACTTCAACCAACCCATCCTTCCGGGCGATCCGTTAATCAACATCCCCAAACATCAGGGTAACGCCCTCCTGTTCAACAATTTTTCGATTGGCGGGCACGATGCCATGCTCGGGGCAGGCGTATCATATGTTGGGCGGCGCCTGGGTGAGACGGCCACGACCTTCTTCCTTCCCAGCTACACGGTGGTGAAAGTGATGGGCTCGTTCAATATAACGGAACAGATCAAACTGTCGGCAAACGTCAACAACCTGTTTGACGAGAAGTACTACGCCAGCTCGTACGCGGCTCTGTGGGTCCAGCCTGGTACCCCGCGCTCCTTCGCTGTCCGGGCGGACTTCAAGTTCTGATCGGTTCAGACGAGGTAATGTAAGCAAGGGGAATGAACCGGCGCAACCTGTTGAGCGTCCATCGTTGGGTCGCCATGATGTTTGCTCCGTTCCTTGCTTTACAGGCAATGACCGGCGGCGTGCTGCTCTTTCACGAGCCGCTGGCACATCTGCTCCACCCCGCCGCGACGCTCCGTTCCCCCACGGGCGTCGCGGCACCTGTTTCGCAGCTGGTGACCAGC
>DASULD010000207.1:0-21727 GCA_036278355.1 Sphingobium sp. | reverse complement strand
TTCATCCGCCCCTCCCAGGACATGGAAGAAGCGTTTGAAAGCAAGCTGGAGCTGAAGCAGAAGCTGCGGGCCAAATTCGCAGCCATGCGAGACATGCCGGCCGTGACGAAGGATGGCGTCCGGGTCGAGTTGATGTGCAACGCCGGATTGCGCGACGATGTCGCGGCCCTTGACGCCACCGGTGCGGATGGCATCGGTCTCTTCCGCACCGAGTTCCAGTTTCTGGTTTCCGCGACGCTGCCCCAGCGTGAACGGCAGCAACGCCTTTATCGCGACGTGCTCGACGCCGCAGGGGACCGGCCCGTCATCTTCCGCACGGTGGATGTAGGCGGCGACAAGGCGCTGCCCTATCTGCGCGGCGATGCGGACATGGTGGAGGAAAACCCGGCGATGGGTTGGCGCGCGATGCGGCTGTCGCTGGAGCGTGACGGGCTGATGAAGGCGCAGGCGCGCGCACTGTTGGAGGCCGCGGCGGGGCGCACACTGAACGTCATGTTTCCGATGATTTCGGAACCGTGGGAGTTTGACGTGGCGCATGCCTTGTTCGAGGAACAGCGTCGCTGGCTGATCGAACGGCGCAAAATGATGCCCAACGTAATACGATATGGCGCGATGCTGGAGGTTCCGGCGCTGGCCGAGGTTCTGGACGTGTTGCTGCCGAAGCTCGACTTTCTGTCGATCGGCACCAATGACCTCACACAGTTCCTGTTCGCGGCCGATCGGGCGCATCCCAAGCTTGCGGAGCGCTATGACTGGCTCAGCGTGGCAATCCTGCGTTTCCTGAATCGCGTTGTGCGCACCTGCGAGGCCGCCTCCGTTCCTGTTGGCGTTTGCGGCGAGATGGGGGGACGCACGTTGGAGGCGATGGCGCTTCTGGGCCTGGGACTAAAGCGGCTTTCAATCACGCCCGCGTCGGTGGGACCGGTGAAGGCGATGATCCATTCGGTGGAACTGGCGCCCCTTGCGGCCTTCATGCAGCAGATGCTGGCCGACGCTCCGGCGGACCCGCGTGCGCGCCTCCTGGCCTACGCTGAACAGGCCAAGATTGAGCTAAACTGAAATTCTTACCTCGTTTGACAGGCGAAAGGCCTGAAATTTATACTGCATTTTGGATAGACCGAAAGATGCTGGCGACGAGGTGTCGTTGACACTCTGGGCAGGTGCGTGGAAAACCCGTGCAAACGCCGGTTCAGGTACGAAGCCTGGCCGACGCCATGGGGAAAAACATAAACCTGGCGGTTCGTTGTAACTGAGGTCGCAAAAGCGGCCCCGGAGTAGGGGCAGGAATATGGACGAGGCAGACCCAGATGCCGAGCAGCTCGCCCGGGATGAGGCGAACAGGCCCGGGACGCTGTTGCGTCAGGCTCGCGAGAAGCGAGGAATGTCGATCGGCGATGTCGCAGAGCTGACCCGCATAGCCAAGCGCCAGCTGGAGGCTATCGAGCGCAGTGATTTTGCTGCTTTGCCCGGTACGCCCTACGCGGTTGGTTTCGCGCGCGCCTATGCCCGTGCCGTCGGCGCCGATGAGATTGCCGTCGCGCGGGGGGTGCGTGAAGAACTGGGCGTGATGGAAGCCGGGCACCGGCATGAGATGTTCGAGCCTGTCGATCCGGCTCGTGTTCCGCCGCGCCGTCTTGCCTGGGTTGCTGCGGCCGCCGCGCTCGTACTGGCGATTGCCTACGCTGTCTGGCGCACGCAGTTCTTCGCCGTGTCGACCGATCAGGAAGTGTCGGATCTCGCGAACCGCGCAAGCGAAGCGTCGCGCGGCGTGGCGCCTGAGGGAACGGTGCCCGCCGCGGCACCCTCTGCCCTGGCCGAGGCGGTTGTCCTGACCGCCCGCGAAGACGTCTGGCTGCGTATCTATGACCAGTCGGGCACTCGCCTGCTGGAAAGGGAGATGCAGAAAGGGGAAAGCTATACTGTTCCCGCTCAGGCAAACAATCCGATGATCCTGACCGGCAGGCCGGATGCACTTGCCGTCACCGTCGGCGGGAAAGCGTTGCCTCCCCTGGGGCCGCCTGATCGGACCATTGCCGACGTGCCGATCAGCGCAGCGGCACTGCTCGCGCGTACTCCGCCCTCTGCCCCTTCCGCCGCGACGACCGCGCCGGCACAGGGAGGGGGAGCCGCAGCGGGCGCCCCGACGCGGCCCGAGCCGTTGTTGCAGCAGCCCGCCGTCCCCGCGACTGCAACGATGCGGCGCGCCCTGCTGGCGCCATCGTCCATCGCCGTGTCCCCGGACAGGGGAAGCGTCGCGGCTTCACTCGTGCCGACGGGGGATGCGAACAGCCCACAGGCGGGTGATTGACCCCGGCCTGCGTGCCTGATCAATTCCCGATGTTCCTGCGCACGGATAGCCCGCTTTATTTTTGTACGGCGCCGTCTATGGTCGCCGCGGTACAGTTTCGGGGATTTCAATGCGCCATTTGCTTTATCGCCTAACCCTCGCCGGTCTACTCGCCACAACCTTCCTCGGCACGCAGGCACATGCGGCCCAGCCCGAGCCGATCGACAAGCGGGTCGACCGGATCGAAAAGGAACTGCGCGCTGTTCAGCGGAAGGTGTTCCCTGGCGGAACGCCGGTCGAACCCGACATCACCGCCGCACCCGCCGCGACGTTGCCGCCTTCCTCGACGCCGCTGGCCGATCTCATCGCGCGTGTCACGACCATCGAATCGCAGCTTGCGACCCTGACCGGCCAGGTCGAGCAGAACAATTACAAGATCCGTCAGGTTGAGGACAGGCTGGACAAGATGCAGGCGGATGCGGCAGCGGCGGCGGCCCCACCTGTTGTCACGCCTCCGCAGCTGTCGGCGGCCCCGGCATCGGCTTCTGTCGCGCCCCAGCCTGCAAGCCCCCCGACCGAAGCCCGCAAGGCAGCCGTGGCGGCAATCGATCGGCCGGACACCGGTAATCCCGCCAACGACTCCTATGCGTATGGTTATCGTCTCTGGGAGGCCAAATTCTATCCCGAGGCGCAAACCCAACTGAAGGCTACGGTCGACAAGTACGGCGACGGGCCGTTCGGCAGTCGCGCGCAGAACCTGTTGGGCCGCGCCTATCTCGACGATGGCAAGCCTGCGCTGGCGTCCGTTGCCTTCTACGAAAATTACCAGAAGCGCCCGAACGGCGACCGGGCGGCCCAAAGCCTTGCCTATCTGGGTGAATCGCTGATCCAGCTCAACAAACCCAGGGATGCGTGCAAGGTCTATGACGAGTTGCAACAATCTTATGGGTCGTCACTCGCCGGTGATCTGCGCTCGATGATGGAGAAGGGCCGCGCCCGTGCCAAATGCGGGCGCTGAGCCGGCGGTTACGCGCTTTGCAAACGATTTGGCGGCGCTGATCGGCGGTCGGGGATCGCAGGATCGTCTGGGTATCGCGGTATCAGGCGGTCCGGACAGCATGGCCCTGCTGTGGCTCGCCCATCGCGCCTGCCCGGACCGGGTGGAGGCCGCGACCGTCGATCATGGTCTGCGGCCCGCGGCCCGCGATGAGGCAGAGATGGTGGCAGGCTGGTGCCGCGAGGCAGGGGTGCCGCACACGATACTGACGCCTCCAAAGCCGATAAGCGGGAGCATCCAATCGGCCGCCCGGACGGAGCGCTACCGTTTGCTCGAACAATGGCGGACGGAACGGGGGCTTGTGTGGCTGCTGACGGCCCACCATGCCGACGATCAGCTCGAAACCATGCTCATGCGCCTCAACCGGTCTTCCGGGGTGGCCGGCCTTGCGGGAATACGAACCTGCAATGGCGTGGTGCTGCGTCCGTTGCTCGGCTGGCGGCGGAGCGAGTTGATCGAGATTACCGACATGGCAGAGCTGCCTTATGTTCACGATCCCAGTAACGCCGACGGCCGCTTCGACCGTGCGGCGCTGCGCGCGCGCCTCTCGGGCGTGGACTGGCTTGATCCTGCGGCTTTCTCCCGCAGCGCCGCCGCCTGCGCCGATGCGGATGAAGCGCTTCAGTGGATGGTCGGCGTGTTGGTGGAACGTCACGTCCATCGTCGCGGAGAACATGCGATTGTGCTCGATCGGCACGATTTCCCCAGGGAGATTTTGCGGCGGCTGATCCTGCGCATGCTGGCGATGTTGCATCCTGACGCACCCGTTCCGCGCGGGGACAGCGTTGATCAAGCGATTGTTCAGTTGTCGCGTGGTAAGAGGATGACGATTGGCGACGGGTTATTGACCGGCGGCGCTTGCTGGACCCTTGAGCCCGCTCCGCCGCGCGCGGGGCGATGAACCATTGTCATTTGTTCCGCCCGCCTTATCTTGGGGGGGCTGCAAGAGGTTGAGATGAACGACGACAAGGAACCGCAGGGCAACCCCTGGATGAAGAATGCAATGATTTGGGCAGGCGTGGTGTTCGCGCTGCTGCTTGTCGTGTCGATGGTGGAGGGCCGCAACCCGGTCGGCGCCGGCACTGGCATTGCCTATTCCGACTTCCGCTCCAAGGTTCAGGAGGGGCAGGTCAAGGAGGTCTCGATCGGGCCTGAGCGAATCGTCGGCACCCTCAACAACGATCAGAAGTTCACGACCGTCCCGGTGAACGATCCGGGCCTGACGGCGCTGCTTGACGACTATAACGTCAAGTATAGCGGCAAGGCGGAGGATCAACCCAGTTTCTGGATGATCCTGCTCTATCAGTCACTGCCCTTCCTGCTCATTCTGGGCGTCGCCTTCTTCGTATTGCGGCAGATGCAGAAAGGCGGTGGCGCGGGGGGCGCCATGGGATTCGGTAAATCCAAGGCCAAGCTGCTGACCGAAAAATCCGGCCGCGTGACATTCGACGATGTCGCGGGCATCGACGAGGCTCGGGAAGAGTTGCAGGAGATCGTGGAGTTTCTGAAGGATCCTGGTAAATTCGCCCGGCTGGGCGGCAAGATACCGAAGGGCGCTTTGCTGGTCGGTTCGCCGGGTACGGGCAAGACCTTGCTGGCGCGCGCGATCGCGGGTGAAGCGGGTGTACCCTTTTTCACGATTTCGGGTTCGGACTTCGTCGAGATGTTCGTTGGCGTAGGCGCCAGCCGCGTGCGCGACATGTTTGAACAGGCCAAGAAGAACGCCCCCTGCATCGTCTTCATTGACGAAATCGATGCGGTCGGCCGTCATCGTGGCGCGGGTCTCGGTAACGGCAACGATGAGCGTGAGCAGACCCTCAATCAGCTTCTGGTCGAGATGGACGGCTTCGAATCCAACGAGGGCATCATCATCATTGCGGCGACCAACCGGCCCGACGTGCTCGACCCCGCGCTGCTGCGTCCGGGACGCTTCGACCGCCAGGTCGTCGTGCCGCGTCCGGATATCGAGGGCCGCGTCAAGATCCTCGATGTGCATATGAAAAAGGTGCCGTTGGCGCCTGACGTGGATGCGCGTGTCATCGCGCGGGGCACTCCGGGCTTCTCGGGCGCGGATTTGGCGAACCTCGTCAATGAGGCCGCGCTGATGGCCGCGCGCAGGGGCAAGCGTCTTGTTGCCATGAGCGAGTTCGAAGGCGCCAAGGACAAGGTCATGATGGGCTCCGAGCGCCGGTCGATGGTCATGACCGAGGACGAGAAGAAGATGACCGCCTATCATGAGGCCGGCCACGCGATTGTCGCGGTTCATGAACCTGCGTCTGACCCGATCCACAAGGCGACGATCATTCCGCGCGGACGTGCGCTCGGTATGGTCATGCGCCTGCCCGAACGCGACAATTACAGCTATCATCGTGACAAGATGTACGCGAACCTGGCAGTGGCCATGGGCGGCCGTGTCGCCGAAGAGATCATCTTCGGTCATGAAAAGGTGAGCTCGGGCGCGTCTGGCGACATCCAGTATGCAACGCGGCTGGCGCGGGACATGGTCACGCAATGGGGCATGTCGGACGAGCTTGGACCGCTTCAGTACGAGGAGCAGCAGGGGGAGACGTTCCTGGGCTATTCTCAGTCGCAGCGGACCCATATGTCCAACGAAACGGCGCAACTGATTGACCAGGAAATCCGCAAGACCGTCGAGACCGGCTATGCCCGGGCCACGTCGGTTCTGACCGAGCATGAGAGCCAGCTTCACCTGCTTGCCAATGCGCTGCTCGAATATGAAACACTGTCCGGTGAGGAGATCAGGACTTTGCTCGACAAGGGCGAGATCACGCGCGAGGACGGCACGAAGATAAAGCCCAGCCCGGTCCCCGCGGTCGGAACGTCGATCCCGCGCGCTGGCAGGCGCAAAAACGGGACGTTCGGCGGAACGGGGCCGCAGCCGCAGGGCGCGTGACCCGATTCTCCTGCCGTATCAGCGCGAAAGAGCCGGGATTTCCCGGCTCTTTCCGTTTAGCAGCCTTGCGCGGCTTCATCCGATCCGTATCAGTCGATGGATCTGATGCGGATTCGCGCAGCAAGCTCCGGACGTGGAAAGCCATATGAAGAAATTGGGACTGATTGGCGGGTTGAGCTGGGGCTCCACGGCGCGCTACTACCATATCATCAATGACGTCGTTGCGCGGCGGAAGGGTGGCCTTCATAGCGCCCCGCTGATACTGGAAAGTTTCGATTTCGCGGAGGTGGCCCGCTGCACCACGCGCGAGGAATGGGACAGCGCGAGCGCCTTGATTCTCGCTTCCGCCCAGAGACTGGAGCAGGCCGGGGCCGAAGCGGTTCTCATTTGCGCGAACAGCATGCATGCCCTCTATGACCGGATTGCCGGGGGGATCGAAATTCCGATCCTGCACATCGCCGACGCAGTGGGCGCAAAGATGCAGGCAGACGGGGTGAAATCCGCAGCCATCGTCGGCACGCGCAATGTCATGACCGAGAAGTTCTACCGCCAGAGACTTGTCGCCTGTGGCATTTCTCTGCTCCCGCCGGACATGGACCTTGCCGGAAAGATTGACCGGATCGTTTATGAAGAGCTGGTCCTGGGGAAGGCGACGCGCGAGGCTGAGCGGTTCATGAAATCGGAACTGGCAGACATCGCCAAGCAGCAGGTGGACGCCGTGGTTCTCGCCTGCACCGAACTGGAAATGATTGTCGACGTGCGCGCCAATGTGTTGCCGATCTATGATTCGACGTTGGTACACGCGCGCGCTGGCGCGGAGTTCATTCTGTCGGAGTGAAGCGGCGTTTCTTCGGCAGGATTGCCGAAACGGCCGGCATGAAAAAGGGACCGGATCGCCGGTCCCCTCTGACTGCTGACAAACCCACTGGCGTGATCCGGCCATGCTCAGAGAGGCTGGACCTGCGGACCGCCCTCGAGATTGTGACGCGGCAAAAACGACGGGGGCAAAAACGACGGGGGTTGTCAGAAGCATGAAGGGCGACCCCGATGGAGCCGCCCTTCTTTATCTTCGCTGAAAGCTGAGAGGCTTACTTCAGCTCGACGGTCGCGCCGGCTTCTTCCAGCTTCTTCTTCAGTTCCTCGGCCTCGGCCTTGTTCACGCCTTCCTTGACCGCCTTGGGGGCGGACTCGACCAGCGTCTTGGCTTCGGTCAGGCCAAGGCCTGTGATCGCGCGGACTTCCTTGATCACGTTGATCTTCTTGCCGCCGTCGCCGGTCAGGATGACGTCGAACTCGGTCTGCTCTTCAGCAGCCGGAGCGGCCGCGCCGCCGCCAGCAGCCGGAGCTGCAACAGCAACAGCGGCAGCGGCAGAGACGCCCCACTTCTCTTCCAGAGCCTTGCTGAGCTCGGCGGCTTCGAGGACGGTGAGAGCCGACAGCTGGTCGACCAGAGAATTAATATCAGCCATGTTTAACCTATATACCTTTCTGGGCGGGGCCTATGCCCCTGATACAAGAGTGAAAACAAAAGGATTCGCTTATGCGGCTTCTTTGGTCGCATAGGCGTTGAAGACCCGCGCGAGCTGCGCCGCCGGTGCCTGGGTGACGGTCGCGAGCTTCGTTGCCGGAGCTTGGATAAGCCCGAGCAGCGTTGCGCGCAGTTGATCCAGCGACGGCATCGACGCGAGCGCCTTGACGCCGTTTGCATCGAGCAATGTGCTCCCCATCGCACCGCCAACGATCTCAAGCTTGTCGTTGGTCTTGGCGAAATCAACCGCGACCTTGGCCGCAGCAACCGGATCGCCCGAAGTCGCAAGGGCGCAAGGGCCGGTCAGCATCTCGCTGATCGGCTCATACGCCGTGTCCTTGAGGGCAATCCTGGCGAGGCGGTTCTTCGTAACCTTGTAGGCGGCGCCGGCATCACGCATCTTTTGACGAAGGTCCGTGGACTGAGCCACGGTCAGGCCCAGGTTGCGCGTCACGACGACAACCCCGACCTCGCCAAGAGATACATTGAGCGCGGATACCACCTCAGCTTTCTGGGTACGATCCATGCCAGTCTCCAGTTTTGTCTCGCCGGCCCATCCGGCGAGACAGGCACGCGCGACGGCACCAGGGCGCCGCCTCGCGTGAAAAAGTCCGAAGGGGAGTCAGGATCGGTCGCACCTTCGCTTGCAAAGAAAGGGGGTGCGGCACCGGTACGCCCATGGCGCTCCGGCATGAAACTTGTCCCCGTCTCGGCCGGAAATTAAGAAGGACACATTTCCTTCACCGACTGTCTCGGACGGTGCACTCCGGGCACGAAACCCGCAGTGCAGGCGCGCCTTAGGCTTCATCCGACGTCCTGTCCAGTTGTTTGTGCGGGCCGTCCGGAGGCCGGCGTCGGGGGAGGGGTTCCTGTTAACCGCGATTATTCACCAAAGCCGAGGATCAAGTGTATCGTTTCGGATAACCAATTTGCGCCACACACGTCGGATGATCGTTGCCGTGGTTTTGTAACAGTTGGAAATATAACGAATAATTGTGATCTAGCGGGGTTTTTCCACCAAATTGGAATTAACCATTTTTGGCATTTGCGCGACGGCGACGTCCGCGATAATATGCCAGGACATATACAGAAATGGTTGATGTACCCGGCGGCTGAGGGCGCCAGTGCCTGCCAGGATACAAGTTGCTTGAAATACAGGGAGATAGTTCATGAAGTCCTTGGTTAAATATGCTTCGGTGGTCGCGCTTGCGGCGGCGAGCATGGGTACGGCCAGCGCCAACACCTATGTGTTCGACTTCTACGGAAACGATAATTCCAACACGTTCGGCGCAGCCGGTAACGCCCGTACTGTAGCTGCGAGCAATTCGCCCGCCATCAGCGTGCGCGCCACAGGCTGGAACGCGTCCGGTGCTTCGGTTCTTGCCGGATATCTCGGTGCGTACTCGCAGGGTCTTGGCGTGATGGGCAGCCAAGCCGATCAGCATTTCATCGACAACTATGGTAACGTCGATTTCGTGCTGCTGCAGTTCAGCAAGCCGGTGACGCTCACCAGCGGCATTTTTAATGCGTATTTCATTGCTGGCGCGGGCACGCCCCGGGACAGCGACGCTTCCCTGGCGGTTGGTTCCACCGCTCCCGGTTCGTGGACAAGCAACCTTTTCGCCAGCGGTACATCCGCAGCGACTGTTGCTTCGCTCTTCTCCGGTGGTTTCCAGTCCAATGTGGCGGCCAACTCCGGTGCGCCCCGTGCGCTTAATCCTGGCGGCCTGACCGGCAACCTCTGGGCCATTGCGGCCGGCGGTGCGGATCGCAACTTCGACGGCTTCAAGATCGCGCAGCTCACGGTCAGCGCGGTTCCCGAGCCGGCGACCTGGGCGATGATGATCCTCGGCATGGGCGCTGTCGGCTTCGCAATGCGCAGCCGCCGGGCGAAAGCCACCAAGGTCAGCTACGCTTTCTGATACATCCTGTTCAGGCAGACTCAGCTATCCCGCCCACAAGCGGGGTAGCTGATTTTTATTATCTCATAGTCCTTCTCGCCGGCGGGCAGGCGAACCCGCCGTACGTCGGCTACTGAAGCGCCGCGCAACGCCCTGGCAAGCGGCGCGTCCCAGCCGATGCGCCCGGCGGTGGCATCGGCCTCGTCATTTCCCACGATGGTAACGGTGCGTTCGACGTCATCCTCGTCGGCGATCGTCACGCTCGCGCCGAAATAGACGCGGCTCTTGTCCGGTTGTTGTGCGGGATCGACGACGCGTGCATCCTTCATCTTGCGGGACAGGCGGCGCAGCTGCCCGTCAATCTCGCGCATCCGTTTGCGGCCGTAGAGATAGTCGCCGTTCTCGCTGCGGTCGCCGTTGCCCGCGGCCCAGCTCACCACTTCGACGATCCGGGGACGTTCCTCCCCCAACAGGCGGTCATATTCGGCACGCAGCGCGGCAAGACCCTGCGGCGTGATATAGTTCGTCCGCTCGTTCATGGATGATGCCGGTCAGCCCGCGTCCTGATTGCCGAGATACCGGGAAAGTGCGCGAGGTGCCATGGCCGTCCCCGCCTTCTGCGCGCGGATCGCGTCGTAGACGACTGCATTTTCCAGCACGCGCTGCACATAGTTGCGCGTTTCATAGATCGGGATCTGCTCGATCCAGCGAAGCACGTCGGTTCCGGGAACACGCGGGTCGCCGTTGGCCCGCAGCCACTTGTTCACATTGCCCGGCCCCGCATTATAGGCCGCGACCGCGAGCGGATAGCTCCCGCCGTAATAGTTCAGCATCCGCCGGAAATAGCTGCTGCCCAGCATGATATTATAATGCGTGTCGCTGGTAAGGCTGCCGGGCATATAGGCGAGACCGACTTTGCCCGCGGTCTCCTGCGCCGTGCCGGGCATCAGCTGCATCAGGCCCCGCGCGCCGGCGTGGCTGATTGCCGCCTTGTCGAACTGGCTCTCCTGCCGGGCGATGGCGTGGATCATCGTCCAGTTGTCCTGCTGGTCCGCTGGCACCGGCACACTCGGAAAGCTCGCCAGGCTGTAGCCGGAGCTGCCGTCGGGCCGGGCCTTCCGGCCGACCATCACACCCAGGTCCGGACGACGAATAGTCTCCGCCAGTTCGCTTGCCAGAACCCGGTCGACATCCGTGGCGACACTGGCGGCGATCGCACGGAGGAACAGGCTTTGGTCGTTCCAGCGCCCGGCGGTGCCCAGCGCCCTTGCCGCACGGACCAGCGAGCTTGCCTCGAAGGCTTGCCGGTCATTGTCCGTGACGGCCACGGCGGAACCCGGGCGAGCGGGCGCCGCGACGGGCTGCCCCAGCCTTTCGCGCGCAAGCTGGCCGTAGAACTGGTCGGGATAGTTGGCTGCAAGCGTCATGTGACGGGTCGCCTCGATCTGATCGCCCGCCTGTTGCGCCGCACGTCCGGCCCAATACCAGCCCTTGCTCATCGTCTGGGGGGAGCGGGCTGCATTGGCGTAGCGATCGAACATGGCCATCGCATCGCGGGGCCGTCCCAGTTGATAAAGCGCGGTCGTGCCGGCGAGCCATGCAAGACTGGTGTAATCGTCACGCTCACCGAGCGACTGATCACGCACATCTACGCCTGGCTGATATGCATCGTCGATTTTGCTCGCGATCTTGTAGGCGGTTGTCCACTGGCCGTCGTTCGCGGCTTCCCGCGCGTGTGTGAGGAGCAACTCATACCATTCCTCCGGGTCGGCGGGCCGCACCGAAAGCGGCTCCCGGTCGGCGAGCAGTGTCCGGGCGAGCAGTGCATTTCCGCTGTCGCGCAGCCAGGATGCGCGGTCCGCGATAAAGCCGGCATGACCCTGGGCGAACGGACTTGCCGCCTGTGTGAGCGCGGCCGCGTCGATCGAACGGCGCTGCATGGCGATGCGGCCTGCGACCACGGGGCGGACGCTTTCCGGCAGGAGCGTCAGGACGCGCTCGGCCGAGCCGCTGTTCCTCGCCCACAGTGCCGCGTCGGCATGGGCGACATGATCCTGCGGCGTCAGGACGGACCCGAACTGCTGCAGTATCCAGCTTTCGTCCTCGACGTTCATCGCTCCTGTGCGCCAGGCGGCCCGGGCGATGGCTCGTGCTTCGTCCATCCGGCCGAGCGCGGACAAGGCGAGAGCGTAACGCGCGCCCGCGGTGGCGCTGCGCGGAGGAAACTGCTGAAAAAAGGCGACTACGGCTGGCGGGCTGTAGCTGCGCGGGTTTATGCTGGTTTCGGCGAGGCGACGTATCCGGTCCTCCCCCGGCCATCCCGGGTGCGCCATGATGAAGCTGGAATAGGCTGCGAAACCCAGGCCGTCACTCTGACGCAGGCGCTTCCATTCATCGACCGCAAGGATGACCGGCGTGTCGGCCGCATTCAATATCCGGGCGCGCGCCTCGTCCCAGTCGCCCGAACCCTGGGGCAGCGCGGTTGAGGCGCCGGGCGGGATCGGCTGCACAATTTCCTTGCGAATACCGTTTATCTGCGCAACTGCAACCGACGCAATGAGCATCCCGCCCAGCATCGGCAGATGGCGATACTGAATGCGGCGGCTCGGCAGGTTGGGCATTGCGAAATCTGTTCCTTGTGAACGCGATGATCTGTTCAGCCTTATCATCTTGGCATAATCAGCATTATGCCTTGATGAACGGCGCGATTGAAGGAGTTTTTTGCATGTTTTCCGGGTCGATACCGGCTCTGGTGACGCCCTTTCGCGACGGATCGCTCGACGAGGTGGCGTTTCGCGCCCTTGTGGACTGGCAGATCGACGAGGGCAGCAGCGCTCTCGTGCCATGCGGCACCACCGGGGAAAGCGCGACAATGACAATCGAGGAGCACAATCGCGTGGTCGCCCTGTGTGTGGAGCAGGCGGCTGGGCGGGTTCCCGTCATTGCAGGCTGCGGGTCGAACGACACCCGCGTTGCCCTGGAGCATATGTTCGCTGCCCAGGCGGCAGGGGCCGACGCCGCGCTCGTCGTTGCTCCTTATTACAACAAGCCGAACCAGGACGGCGTGTATCAGCACTTTGCCTGGCTGGCCCAACGCTGTGACCTGCCGATCATCCTGTACAATGTTCCCAGCCGCACCATAACCGACATAGGTGTGCCGGTGATGCATCGCCTCGCCGGTGAGTTTCGCACCATCGTCGGCGTGAAGGACGCGACCGGCAATCTCGGCCGGGTCACGGCGCAGCGACTCGCGTGCGGCGAAGCCTTCGTCCAGCTGTCCGGGAACGACGAGACCGCGCTTGGTTTCAACGCGATGGGTGGCACCGGCTGCATCTCCGTCACCGCTAATGTCGCTCCCGGGCTGTGCGCTGCGTTCCAGAAGGCGATGGCGGCGGGAGAGTGGAACCAGGCCCGGGACCTGCACGACAAATTGTATCCGTTACATGATGCGTTGTTCAGCGATTCTTCACCTGGACCCGTAAAATATGCGCTGTCCCGTGTCCGGCCGGACATGCCCGTGGAGCTGCGCCTGCCGATCACCTGGCCGAGCGTGTCGAGCCGGGCAGCGGTCGACCGGGCGCTGGAAATAGCGGGGCTGGTATAGGCGGCTCGTGCGCCTATACCGGATACAGGAATCATGGCCCGTCCTCATCACGAAGCATTCGACAAGGTACGGACAGTCGCCGAAAACCGGCGCGCCCGTTTCGATTATGCGATCGACGAGGTGTTCGAGGCGGGCATCGTGCTGCAAGGTACCGAGGTCAAGTCGTTGCGTTTCGGCGAGGGATCTATCGTGGAAAGCTATGCCGAGGTCAGGGAAGAGGAGGTATGGCTGGTCAACAGCAACATACCGGAATTCAGTCATGGCAACCGCTTCAATCATGAACCCAAGCGACCGCGCAAGCTGTTGTTGAAAGTACGGGAAATAGCAAAGCTGCACGGCGCGGTCGCGCGCAAGGGGATGACCCTGGTGCCGCTGTCCATCTATTTCAACGGGCGCGGCAGGGCCAAGGTGGAACTGGCACTGGCCCGTGGCAAGAATGCCCGCGACAAGCGGGAGACTACCATGGAACGGGAATGGAAACGGGAGCAGGGCCGCCTGCTCAAGGAGCACGGCTGATGAAGAATCGGTTTGTGCGCTGGATACATAGTCAGGCCCCCAACCGGGAATCGCTGGAACGGCATCGTTTCCTGGCCCCTGTGGCCCACCGTATCCTGGCGCCGGAATTGTGGCGTTTCACCCGCCGTTCGGTTCCGCGCGGCGTGGCGCTGGGCCTGCTGGTTGGCATATTCCTGATGATTCCCGGCATTCAGATCGCCGGCGCCGCGTTCCTGGCCTTGCCGCTGCGCGCCAACATCCCGCTGGCGGCGGCGATGACGTTCCTCAGCAATCCGGCGACGACGCCATTGATCCTGTGGGCGTCGGTCTATGTCGGCAATGTCACGCTGGGGCGCACCGCCGACATATCGAGCTTCATGGCGCTGATCGATGAACATGCGAGCCTGTGGGAATGGGCACGCTGGCTTGTGTCCGAAGCCGCGCCCGCCCTGGTCTTTGGTCTCACACTCATCGCCGTTGCTGTTGCCGCGGCAGGCTATGTGATCGCCGACTGGCTGTGGCGCGCGCATCTCGGGCGCAAGTGGAAGATGCGCCGCCGCGCTTGATGCGCCGTACGGCGCGGCAAGTTTTCGCTTCATCGTCCGCGCCTCTTTGCTAATGTGATGAAAGGCCCCAAGGGGAAATGCGGGCGGATCGCCGTTCGGTCATCGCAGAATCGGAGACGCCGGCGGTCATGGCGGGCAGGACAGGCAACAGCTACAGGCAGGACATTGTCTCGCTCGCATCGCGGCAGGACAGCCGCCTTGCGTTGCCGGTTCTTGTCGTTGCAGCATTGGCCAGCGCCGGGCTGATCTTCTGGGTGCTTGGCGATCCGGCGGTTGCCGCCGGTTTCGCTGCTGCGGTGCTGGGTGCGGCCGCTCTCGCATATATGTTCCGTCCGGCCGAGCGGAGCGTTGCCGCCAGCCGGGAACCGCCCCCCGACTGGTCGATTACACGTGCTTCGGCCAACGCGTCGGGCAACGCCATCGCCATAACCGACCGCAAAGGACGCCTGATGTGCGCCAGCGATCTTTATGGCGAATGGTTTCCCGGTTATCCCGCGCCATCTGCCCTGCCGATCGAAGCAGAGGGCGCCGCCCGCCTCGCGGAGGGCGGCCGGGCCGCCTGGCGCGACGGCGAGGCGACGATACAGGGGCTGTCGCGCGGAGCGCTGACCTTCCATGCGCGAGTCACAAGGGCCGGGCGATCGGACGACTATCTCGTCTGGCATTTTCCCCCGGTCCGCCGGTCCAGCATTGTCGACGATCTGACGCGTATGGTCGCGACCGATGTCGGTGTTCAGTTTGGCGAGGCCGGATTGATGGCGGCGGTGATCGACGCCGCAGGCCGCATCCGCGTTGCTAACGAAGCTTTTGCTTTACGGGCCGCGGGCCGGCCGGATGCCGACCTCACCGGGCGCGACCTTGCCGCTTATTTTCGCCGTGACGAGTTGGGACGCATTTTCTTTCTGCGTGAGGCTGCGGGTATGCTGCCCGTTGCGGTGTATCGCGTTCTGCTGAAACCCGATCAGCCGGAAGGCCCGGCACTCATCCTGCTCATCGATCAGCCTGCCGACGTCGCGATCAACGGATCCTCGCTTTCCTATTTCCAGGCTCTGCTCGCGCTCCTGCCGTTCGGCCTCGCCATGACCGACCGCGACGGCCGCCTCCTGTTCCTGAACGCCAGCTTCGCCCGCGCCGCCAATGTGACCGAAGGACAGGCGCCGGCCTATCCTGGCGATCTGGTGGTTGCGGAGGATCAGGCGGCACTCGCGGCCGCCGTGCGGCGCTATGCGGTTGGCCCCCAGATGACCGGCGACATCGCCGTGCGCCTGCGTAACCGGCCGGAGGAGCCGGTGGCGCTCTCGCTCGCCGGGGTGCGTGGGCTTGGCGATGCCGCCGTGATACTCACCCTGATCGACGACAATGAGGAAGGGCGCTTGAAGCGTCAGGTCGCGCAGGCGACGAAAATGCAGGCCGTGGGCCAGCTTGCTGGTGGCGTCGCCCATGATTTCAACAACATATTGACTGCAATCATCGGTCATTGCGACCTCATGCTGATGCGCCATACGCCGGGGGACAGCGATTATGACGATATTCAGCAGATCAAGTCGAACTCGAACCGCGCCGCGAGCCTGACGCGCCAGCTTCTCGCCTTTTCGCGGCAACAGACACTGCGCCCCCAGGTTATACAGCTTCCCGACGTAGTGGCCGACGTGTCCAATCTTTTGAACCGGCTGATCGGCGAGAAGGTAAAGCTGGAGGTTGCGCATGGCCGCAATCTGGGCGCGGTTCGCGCCGATCCGGGGCAGATTGAGCAGGTTATCGTCAATCTCGCCGTCAATGCCCGCGATGCCATGCCCGAAGGGGGGACCTTGTCGATTCAGACTTTCGCGGCGCCGGCCGCGCAGGTGCGTGAGATGCGCTCGACCGTTCTTCCGCCCGCAGATTATACCGGCCTGCGCATTTCGGATACCGGAACGGGCATTCCGCCCGAAATGCTGCCCAAGATCTTTGAACCCTTTTTTACCACGAAAGAGATCGGGAAGGGGACAGGCCTGGGCCTGTCGACCGTCTATGGCATCGTCAAGCAATCGGGCGGCTATATCTTCGCCGAATCCGTGGCGGGGCACGGCACGACCTTCACCATCTATCTTCCGGTGCATGTCGCCGACGGTTCGGAAAAAGAGGAGCCGACGATCCGGTCCGCCCCGCCGCGCCGGACAAGCTGGGGCACGGGCACGATCCTGCTGGTGGAGGATGAGGACATGGTGCGTGCGGTCGCCGAGCGGGCGTTGTCGCGCCAGGGCTATACTGTGCTGACCGCGGCCGATGGCGAGCAGGGGCTGGAGGTGCTGGCCGGAACGAACAAGATCGATTTACTGATCTCCGACGTGGTGATGCCCAACATGGACGGACCAAGCATGGTGCGCCAGGCGCGGGCCGCACGGCCAGATCTGCCGGTGCTTTTCATGTCCGGTTACGCGGAGGAGCAGTTGAGGAAATCCATCGACATTCCCGATATTGCGTTTCTTCCCAAGCCGTTTTCGGTGGCGCAACTGTCCGAGGCCGTCGCCGACGCGTTCGCGCAAACGGGTGCCTCCAGCCCTCCGGCCAATGGTGAAGTGTAACAGGTATGCGACGAACTGCGGACGATCTTGATTGCGCATTGGTCGAACATGCCTCACTCTCTCATCTGAGCTTGGGCTCCATCCCGACATCGGTCACCGCAAACGGGCCCTAGGCGCTTTCCTCCCCCCTTCTTTGATCGGCGGCCTGTCTCATGACATCATCAGTCTCACCGCCGCCCGCGCGATCGGTCCTTATTGTGGAAGACGAGGCGATGATCGCCTTGATGCTGGAGGAGTTTGTGGGCGCGCTGGGACATCGCGTGCACGGGGTTGCCAATACGCTGGAAGATGCATGCCGGATCGTGCGGTCCGGCGGGTTCGACCTCGCCATTCTCGATTGCCATCTGAACGGGGAAGAAGCCTGGCCCGTCGCGGACATGCTGGAGCAGTCGCAGATCCCCTATGTGTTGAGTTCCGGAGGGTCCAGCAGCGATATTCCGGCTCCTTATGCCGGCCGCCCGCTGCTCGCCAAGCCCTATACTCTCGGCACCATTTCCGACGTGCTGGGGACCTGCATCGGTACGCCAACCTGACCGATCGCCAACGTCGCGCCGAAAGCTGTCTTCAAGAATGATGTTCCCCTATTGTTCACCGTGAACAAATAGGATACATGATCGTCGGCGCAGTAGGATGTTGCACTTGGCAGGAGACAGGCCCATGACCGCGATGCTCAAACTTATTGATTCCGACAAGAAGGGAAATATGGACAGGCAGAAGGCTTTGGAGGCCGCGCTCGCGCAGATCGACCGGGCATTCGGCAAGGGCAGCGCCATGAAGCTGGGCAGCCGGGAGAAGATCGAGATCGAGGCGGTGTCGACGGGCTCGCTCGGGCTTGATATCGCGCTCGGGATCGGCGGCCTGCCTCGCGGCCGCATCGTCGAGATTTACGGACCGGAAAGTTCGGGCAAGACGACGCTCGCGCTCCATGCCATCGCAGAAGCACAGAAAGTCGGCGGCACGGCGGCCTTCGTCGACGCCGAACATGCGCTGGATCCCGTCTATGCCCGAAAGCTGGGCGTGGACATCGATGAGCTGATCGTTTCCCAGCCCGATACTGGCGAGCAGGCTTTGGAAATCGTGGACACGCTTGTGCGTTCCAACGCCATTGACGTGCTCGTCATCGACTCCGTCGCTGCGCTGGTGCCCCGCGCGGAGATAGAGGGTGAGATGGGCGACAGCCATGTCGGCCTGCAGGCTCGACTGATGAGCCAGGCGCTGCGCAAGCTGACCGGCTCGATTTCGCGCTCTCGCTGCATCGTCATCTTCATCAATCAGGTACGCATGAAGATCGGCGTGATGTACGGCAATCCGGAAACGACGACCGGCGGTAATGCGTTGAAATTCTATGCTTCCGTCCGCCTGGACATCCGCCGGACCGGCCAGATCAAGGACCGCGATGACATCGTGGGCAACACCACGCGCGTCAAGGTGGTGAAGAACAAGGTGGCACCTCCTTTCAAGCAGGTGGAGTTCGACATCATGTACGGGGAGGGGGTTTCCAAGGTTGGGGAGATCCTGGATCTGGGCGTGAAGGCGGGCATCGTCGAAAAGTCTGGCGCCTGGTTTTCCTACGATTCCGTGCGCATCGGCCAGGGCCGTGAGAACGCCAAGACCTTCCTTCGTGAAAATCCGGAGATGATGGAACGACTTGAAGACGCCATTCGCGGAAAGACGGACGCGATGTCCGAAGCGATGATGGCCGGGCCGGACGCAGAGGACGTGGACGAATAGCCGCGTACCGGCGTAATTTCCGCGACTCGGGCCGGTTCAATCAGAACCGGAACGAGTCCGGGGGAAGGCATCCGTTCGGTTTGAGCAGACTGGGGTTCTCGCCAAGGCGCGAACCTCGGTCGAAACGAGCGGAACGATCGCGGTCGGCCATGACCTGATTTCAGGGCCAGTTCTGCGAGAGCCTGCGAAGGTCATTTCCTGTCCCGCGCGGGAGGGCGCATTGCCGCTTGTGTCGGCGTTCCCGCTCGCTTAAGCGCTCGGAACATGACGTCGACCAACGATATCCGCCGCTCCTTTCTGGACTTTTTTGCAAGGCAGGGACATTCCGTCGTCCCGTCCGCCCCGCTGGTCCCGCATAATGACCCGACGCTGATGTTCACCAATGCGGGGATGGTGCCGTTCAAGAATGTCTTTACCGGCCTCGAAAGCCGACCCTACAGCACCGCCACTTCTTCCCAGAAATGCGTGCGGGCGGGCGGCAAGCACAATGATCTCGACAATGTCGGCTATACCGCACGGCATCACACCTTCTTCGAGATGCTCGGCAATTTCAGCTTTGGCGACTATTTCAAGGAACAGGCGATCCATAATGCCTGGACGTTGATTACGCGCGAATGGGGTATCTCGCCCGATCGCCTGACTGTGACCGTCTATCATGACGACGACGAGGCGTTCGGCCACTGGCGCAAGATCGCCGGCCTGCCGGAGGAGCGGATTATCCGCATCGCCACGTCCGACAATTTCTGGTCGATGGGCGACACCGGCCCGTGCGGTCCCTGTTCGGAAATCTTCTACGATCATGGCGCGCATATCCCCGGCGGACCGCCGGGCTCCCCCGATGAGGATGGCGACCGCTTCGTCGAGATATGGAACCTTGTGTTCATGCAGTTCGACCAGGCGGCGGGCGGCGTTCGCGTGCCGCTTCCCCGGCCGAGCATCGATACCGGCATGGGCCTGGAACGCATCGCGGCCGTGATGCAGGGCGTGCACGACAATTACGACATCGACATCTTTCGCGCCCTGATCGCCGAATCCGGCGCCCTCACCCACAGCGATACCGGCGGACCCAATCGCGCGAGCCACCGCGTCATTGCCGATCACCTGCGCTCGGCCGGATTCCTGATTTCGGACGGCGTCCTCCCCGCCAATGAGGGGCGCGGCTATGTGCTTCGCCGCATCATGCGCCGGGCGATGCGCCATGCGCACCTGCTTGGCGCGGCCGAGCCGCTGATGCACCGTCTTGCCGGGGCGCTGGTGAAGGAAATGGGCGGGGCCTATCCTGAGCTGGTCCGGGCCCAGCCGCTGATCGAGGAAACTCTTCTGCGCGAGGAGACGCGCTTCCGTCAGACGCTCGACAAGGGGCTGCGGCTGCTTGACGAGGCGACCGCGGGCATGAACCCTGGCGACGTGCTCCCGGGCGCGACGGCCTTTCGCCTCTACGACACCTTCGGCTTTCCTTACGACCTTACCGAAGACGCGTTGCGCGCGCAGGGTCTTGGGGTCGATCGCGACGGCTTTGATGAAGCCATGGCCGAGCAGAAGGCCGCCGCCCGGGCCGCCTGGAAAGGGTCGGGTGAAAAGGCATCGGACGAGGTCTGGTTCGATCTTGCCGAGGAAGCCGGCGCGACCGAATTTACCGGCTATGGTTCGACCGGTGGTGAGGGGCGGGTCGTTGCGCTGGTCCGTGACGGCGCGCGGGTGGACCGCGCGAGCGCGGGCGACGATGTCATCCTCGTCACCAATCAGACGCCTTTTTACGGTGAGAGTGGCGGTCAGTCGGGCGACGCGGGTACCGTTACGGGTCAGGGTGGCCTTGTCGCCACCGTTCGCGATACCGGAAAGCCGCTTGGGCGCATCCACACCCATCATCTGCATGTCGATGCCGGGGAGATCGCGGTGGGCGACACGGTCCACCTCACCGTAGACGCCGCACGCCGCGATCGTGTCCGCGCCAACCACAGCGCGACCCACTTGCTGCACGCCGCCCTGCGGACGCGCCTTGGGCCGCATGTGACCCAAAAGGGCAGCCTTGTTGCCGAAGATCGGCTGCGCTTTGACTTTTCGCATCCGGAGGCCCTCACGGCGCAGCAGATTGCCGACGTCGAGGCCGATGTGAACGCGCAGATTCGCCACAATGACGAGGTGACGACCCGCCTCATGACCCCGGACGATGCCATCGCGGCAGGCGCTATGGCGCTCTTCGGCGAAAAATATGGCGACGAGGTGCGCGTCCTCACAATGGGCCGGACCGAAGCGGCGAGCTATTCGGTCGAACTGTGCGGCGGCACGCATGTCACGGCGCTTGGCGACATCGGCCTGTTCAAGATCGTGGGTGAAAGCGCCGTCGCGAGCGGCGTCCGCCGCATCGAGGCCTTGACCGGAGAGGCCGCGCGGCTCTGGCTTTCCGAGCGGGAGAGCGCCTTGAAGGCAGTCGCGGCAACGCTTCGCACCACGCCCGAGGAAGCGCCCGCGCGCGTTGCGGCTCTCGCCGATCAGCTCCGCCGCCTCGAACGGGATCTTGCCGATGCGAAAAAGGCGCTGGCCCTCGGCGGCGGGACGGGCATCGCCCCGGCCGGCCCCGAAACAGTCGGCGATATCGCTTTCATCGGCCAGATCGTCGAAGGGCTGGACCCCAAGGACCTGCGGGGCCTGGTGGATGAGAACAAGAAGCGCCTCGTCTCGGGCATTTCCGCGATCATTGCCGTCACCGATGGCCGCGCGTCCATCGCGGCGGGCGTGACCGAAGACCTCACGGCCCGGTTCAGCGCGGTCGATCTTGTTCGTGCGGGTGTCGAGGCGCTGGGAGGGAAGGGCGGCGGCGGCCGTCCCGACATGGCCCAGGGGGGTGGCCCCGACGGCGCGCAGGCGCAGGCCGCGCTCGATGCCGTCCGCGCGCTGTTGAGCGGGGGTTAGAGCATCGTGCCAAAAAGTGGGAACCGGTTTTTGGCAAGAACGATGCGCCCTCAAAAACCTAGAGCGCGCGGCCTCAACACAGCCGACAAGGCGCTCCTAAGCTGATCTCCACACGCACAGGGCATAGCCTCGCCAAGCTGCGCACCAACGGTTTCGTGAAGTTTCAG
>DASULD010000206.1:0-6863 GCA_036278355.1 Sphingobium sp. | reverse complement strand
AGGCATCAATAATCTACCGGGCAACCGGCAACCTTCGCGCCGTCCAGATCCTCCTCGGTCATAGCAAGATCGAGAATACGGTGCGCTATCTCGGGATCGACGTGGAAGACGCGCTCGCCTTAGCCGAAAACACCGAAATCTGACTCGATGGCTCCTCGCGTCCCGCGAGGGGCCATTTTAACGCGCTTGGGAAAATTGCTGCCCTTCCCAAGCCGCTTATCGAACGGCAGAGTTGGTCAAAAGCGTCATCACTGGAAGATCTGCGGAAGTCCGACTTTGGTCGGGGGCTGCCACCTCGCTAGACGAGCAAAACGCCAACAAAGCCGCCGTTCGAGCCGCTCAAAGGCTTCACTAAAAGCTGCCCTTCATTCAAGGGCCTGCCAAGGCGAGAAGGGCGCGTATTTCCTCAGCGCGAACTTCGAGAGCTTCCCTGCGTATCTAGAAGTGGATCGGTGTGGAGACCACGAACTGATAGTCGGGCGCGTCATTGGTCAGACCGATGCCTAGGGAGGCCGTCAGCAGAGCGCGCGGACTCAGCAACTGGTCGAGGCCGAATTGAGCGACAGCCGCAACGCCGTCGCTGCCGGCGATCGGCATCCCATCGACTTCGGTGCGCCGCCGGAATTGCTGGTCGAAGGACATGTTCACCGATGTTTCCGGGCTCACCGCCAGCAGCGCGCCCAGCGACAGGTCTATCACATCGCCGGGCTTCACCCGCCCAAACTCCTCCCGTCTGCTGAAATTATGGCCATAGGATAGTGTGCCGAAGGCAACGATCGGGTCCAGCGATTTGAGCGCCGTCAGCCGCCCGCTGAGCTGATGCGATCCGCTGCCGGTCGCCACCCCCGCGGCGGGGGCGGCAAAGGCGTCGCGGCCGGTCGGAATGCGCCACGAAACCGCCGCGATCATCCCCGGCAGGCCATGGCTCTCTGTAATAAGCTGATGCGCCAGTTCCACTTCGATGTCGCCGATATGGGTGTCGTCGTTGACAACCCGCGTGCCATCGCCGATCGCAGCTTCGTCCCTTTTCCAGGAATAGGGAACGCGCACCTGAATCTGGCTTCGCCACGGCAGACCATAGCGGACGCTCAGCGCAGCTTCGAGACTGTCCTCGCGCCGCCTCTGATCGGAGACGATCGAGATACCCTCCGGCGTGTCGACCAGCACCAGCCCCTGCACCTGGCTGTGGCTATAGCCAAGGCTCGGCACCAGTTCGAGTGCGCCGCTCGGAAGTAGCAGCAGGCCCTGCTGGACAAGACCGCGCGTGAGGGCCTGAAGCTCCTCCTCATCGCCTGCTCTTCCCTGCAAGCCGGAAGCTTGCGCATAGGCGGCCGGGGATGGCGCGACGGCGGAGGATGCCGGTGATGCGGGCGCTGCAGATGTCGCTTCCAGGGCGGCGATGCGCTTTTCCAGGGCGGCGATGGTTGCATCGCGCTCGCGCAGCGCTTGCTGCATCTGCTCGATCGTCACCGCCTGCGCATGGACCGATACAGGGACGGCCACACTCGCGGCGACAAGCAAAGCTGTCACGCCTGTTCCTATCGTCTTCCGTATCATCTGACACCTCCCGTTGAGATCGATGTGATCGTTTCCCGGCGCGCGGATGGGGCCGGCGCGATGAACAGGGCAGACGGAGCGCCCATTCGGTTGGGTGGGTCCGGCTGCGCGGGATCGAACAGCTTGAACCCGATGCCGCCCGCCCAGACGGATTTGAAGGACCATTCGGGCATCGTGCGGTTGCCGAACGAAGGATCGGCGATGAGGATGCGGTCGCCGAGGCGGCCGCGATAGACGACGAAATGCCGGAACCCGTGCATCTGCACCGGCACGATCGCTGGGGCGATCCTGTCGAGATCCTCAAGGGTCATCTCGCCGTAGCCCACGGCTCCGAAGCCCTGGGTGGCGGCGTAGACCTTGAGGTCGAACAGCGAGAAGCCGAGGCGCGCGCGTACCAGATTGGGGCTGGTCCGGCGCAGCAGCGCCAGCGCCACTTCGCGTTCGGTCACCGGATCGTTGAGCTGATAGGTGAGCAGCGTCGCAATGGCGGCCGCGCCGCAGGAAAGATCCCATTGCTGACGGATGACGCCGTCATGACGAAGTTCGGTCATCGAGCGCACATGGCGATATTCTGCCTCCGCCCTTGTCGCCGGCGCAGCCATTGGGAGCAGCGCGTACACCACATAGCCGAGCAATCGCGTGCCTGCGGGCAAGGCAGGTCGCAGGGGCCTCTTGCGAGGTCCCTGCGACATGGGAGAGCGAGCTATCGGCCGCGCCGGATGATGCGCCATCTGGGCTGCATCACCTGGCGCGGGAAAGCTTCACATGGGATTGATCGGCCCAAGACGCCTTCAGCCACGCGGGCCGTATGACGCCGACTAGGCCATGGGCCTCATCGTCGGGTCCTGCCGAAAAGACGACCGAACCGTTCGGACCGGGGCGCAGCGCCCAAAGGCCCTCGATCTCGATCGGGCCATTGTCATTTTTCTGCAACGTGCCGAGGAACTGGCCGGTGGCCGGATCGAACGCGTTGACCTTGCCGTCGCCGAAATTGCCGACCAGCAAGGCGCCCGCAAACTTGCCGAAGCTCGCCGGTGCGATCGTCAGGCCCCAAGGTGCGTTAAGCGGGCCGTTGGAAACCAGCGTCTTCAGCTTGGTGCCATTGGTGTCGAACACCACGACATAGCCGAGGCCAGCACCCACCACCTCTTCGGGCTCGCCTTCTTCCTCTTCTCGCAGGGCAAAGGCGACATAGACCTTGTCGTTGAGCGTCTGGACGTTGAACGGCGCATATCCGTCGGGCAGCGATGGATCGGTGAACGTCCCGACACGCTTGAACTGGCCGTTGTACATCTCCACCCGGTTATTGGCGAAATCGGCCGCATAAAGCCGGGATGAGGCGCCCGCATTCCTGATCGTCAATCCTGTGAACCCGGCCCCGTCATCAGACCTGTCGACGGCAATGACGGCATGGGTCGGGTCCACGAGGGGCGACCAGCCCGAAATGGTTCCGTCCAGCGAGTCGAACAGGAAAAGACTATGCGCGGTGACGCCATTTTTGGTGATGCGGAAATTGTCCCCGTCGAATGTCGTAAAGGTGGTTCCCGTGGGGTTGCCCGGTTCATCTTCCACGCCCGGTATTGTCACATTCAGCGGAACCTTGGCGAAGGTGCTGAAATCATAGATTGTTGACGTACCGGTGTCTTCGTTCGCAACCCAGAGCGACCCGCCCGGCGCCTGCGACAAACCCCATGGGTTGATCAGCAGCGGATCGGTGGTGGGCGCTCCGGCCGAAGCCTGGTCGGCCACTTTGTTGACTATGATGAAATCTTCGCCCGCGACGACCTGATTCAACTGGGCGTCGTCGAGCACAACGGGTGCTCCCCAGGCGGCCGTTGCGTACAGGCTGGCGGCCAGGGATGTGGTTAGGGCGGCGGCGACCTTCATGATGGTCCTCCTATGGGTTTGGAGGCGCCGACAGGCCCGACAGCTTCGCGTTCCCGTCCTGTCCGCGATCTCCGGTAATTGCGTATATGTCCCGGTATCTCGTGCGGGCCCATGACCAGCCGACAACATCACCCGAAGAAGCATTCACTCCTTCCGTCGTTATCCAGCTGTGGGCCTTTGCTACTGTTCGCTGTGTCGGATCAGTGCTGGCTAATTTCGTTGCGCCCGTTACGATTACGCTGAGCAAGATCCCTCTTCATGCGCGCAATCTCCTGGTTAACGGCGGCGACGGCTACCGCCGTCCACCCAAACGCCGATAGCGGGAATCGGTTCCACGTTTTTTTCGTTCTGGCCCTGCCACTTTTCGGTCTGCCGCGACCAAATGCCAGTCGTTTGCGCAAGGTGAGCGGGCGTGCCTGGCGAGGATTTAAAGTCGCAATGGCCGCCTCGTGGGCGCGTTATTATCGGCTGAAGCCGCCAACATAGCGGCCGCTTCCGGGCTCGAAACGGCTCTTTGACAGCTGCCGATCATTCATGGAATTTTGCCGACTCTCCAATAAGATCAGAAAGTCGGCAAGAGTTCAGAATCCGGTCGGCCTGGAGGGCAGACTGTCGGGCCAATCCATTCCAGTCACGAAGCCAACAGGGAACAAGCGGCCTAGAGCATCAAGCCCCAAACATCAGATTGCATCAATCGGGGCGAGAATGTTCACCTCGATCGGCTGGCTGAGCAGGTCCATGATGGTGGCGCGGTATTCCTTGTAATAGTCGGCTGCACGATGGGCGAGCAGTGCGTCATCATCCTTGTAGCGTTCGACCAGGCAAAGGACTCCGCCAGCGCCCTCGGGAGTCTTTGCCTCATAGAGATCGTAAACCAGGCAACCCGGTTCCGTGCGGCTATTGATCACCATATTCTCCAATATAGCCTTCACCCTGTCGAAAGATCCTTCCTTCGGAAAGAAACGAACGAAGACGAGATTCTGCATGTCATTCTCCTTGGATTGGTGCGGACCTTAAGTGCGCCGCAGGTGATGGGGATTTTTTCAGGATGAGGTCGCTGGCCTTTTCGGCAATCATGATGACAGGGGCCGCCGTGTTGCCGCCGACAATCCTTGGCATCACGGAGGCGTCGACCACCCGTAGCGCTTCCACCCCGCGAACGCGAAGCGCGGGATCGGTCACGCAATGGTCTTCGGCGCCCATGTGGCATGTGCCTGTGGGGTGATGCACGGTAACGCAGTTGTGCCGGATGAAATCCTCCAAGGCGGGTTTCTCGGTGACATGGGCTCCGGGCAGGCACTCCGATGAACCCAGTCCCGCAAAGGCCGCATTCGTCAGCACGTGGCGCGCTATTCCCAAGCCTTCGGTCAGCAGCGCAAGATCGTCGGGATGCGACAGAAAGGCAGGATCGATGAGCGGCGCCTCACCGGGGTCGGCCGATGCGATATGCACCTCGCCGCTGCTCTGGGGGCGCAGCAACGCCACGAGAATGCCATAGCCGCGCTCGATCGGAACCAGGCGCGGCCCGCGATGCATCGGCATGAAAATCAATTGGAGATCGGGTCGCTGCTCCGCGCGCGACGTATGAACGAACCCGGTCGCTTCGAATATGTTGGACGCTAGCGGGCCGCGGCGAAGCAGAACATATTCGGCCGCGTTGCCGATCAGCCGCGGAATGACGCGCCAGTCGACGACGTAGGGCAGGTTGCTGCGTGTCCGCATCTGCACCGGCGCCACCAGATGATCCTGCAGCCTGGCTCCCACAGCCGGCAGATGATGACGCGCGGGAATGCCGAGTGCGGCAAGGCGGTTCGCATCGCCTACGCCAGAACGCTGCAGAATCGCCGGCGAACCATAGCTGCCCGCCGACAGAATGACCTCTCGCGTGGCGGTGAAGGCGATTTTCTCACCATTCTTGCGGATCTCCAGGCCCGTCGCCCTGCGGCCCTCGAAGAGGATCCGGTCGACCAGCGCACCGGTAATGACCGATAGATTCGGCCTGCCTTGGGCTGGCCTCAGGAAAGCCGTGGCCGACGATTCACGACGTCCCTTTCTGATCGTTGCCTGCCGCACGCCGAAGCCCGTGGGATCGGGGCCATTGAAATCCTCCACCACCCGATGGCCCATGTTGGCACCCGCCTGAAGGAAGCGATCCACCAATGGATTGGGCCGGTGATAGCTGCTCACCCGCATCGGCCCGTCGGTGCCGTGCCACGGCCCGTTGAAGACGATATTGGCCTCGGAGCGCGTGAAATAGGGCAGCAGCTCTGCATAGCTCCAGCCGACGCAGCCAAGCGCCGCCCATTCGTCATAGTCGCGCGGATGTCCCCGAAAATAGACCATGCCATTGGTGGAGGTGCATCCGCCCAGCACGCGGCCACGTGGCAACGGGATGCGCCGGCCCGCCGCGCCCGGCTGAGGAACGGTGGCATAGCGCCAGTCCATTTCCGGGTGGCCGATCAACCCGGCGACTCCAGCCGGAATATGCACCAGCGGATGCTTGTCCGGCCCGCCGGCCTCCACAAGGGCCACGCGGAACCGTCCGTCTTCCGAAAGGCGATTGGCGAGGACGCAGCCAGCCGCGCCAGCGCCGGCAATCACATAATCGAAAAGCTGCGCGGGATCACCCGTTCCGGGTCCTTCCTTCGCGACCACCTTTCCGCCCTCCCGCTTGCTCACGCGGCGACAATGGCTCCTGTCGTCGGCGGGGCCACCTATCTCGCACGATAGGTCTCGCCAGGGAGCTGGAATCCTATTGCCTTCGCCGAGAGGCGGCTGCGCCTATATGCAAACCAGGAGGAAGAAAAATGGCCGGCAGGGCGGAAGAGTTTGGCATGAGCGGTGAACGCCTGGCGCGAATCCGCCCGGCGATGGAAGCCTTGATCGAGAAGCGAAAGTTTTTTGGTGGGGAAATACTTGTCGCCCGGCATGGCGAGGTGGTGCTCCACGAGGCGGTTGGCTACCGGGATTGGGACAACAAGGTGCTTCTTGAGAAGAACGCGGTCTACTCTATCTTCTCCATGACCAAGTCACTCACGGGCGTGCTTACACTCCACGCGATCGAGGCGGGACAGTTCGCGTTGACCACAAAGGTGAGCGAGATCATCCCGGAATTTTCCGGTGGCGTGCGCGAGGACATCACCTTTTACCATCTTTTGACCCACACTTCGGGTCTGCCGATGACCTTTACACCGATCCCCGGCATGTTCATCGACAATCTGGACGAGATGATCGCGGCGATCTGCGCGAAGGTCCACTCGACCGCCGCGCCGGGTACTGAAGCAAGTTACGCACCGCTGGTCGGCCATGCGCTGATGGGCGAAGCGGTCCGCCGCACCGATCCAAAAGGCCGCAGTTTCCGCCAGATCATGCAGGAGACGATCCTCGATCCGCTGGGAATGAAGGACAGCGCGATAGGC
>DASULD010000205.1:0-2856 GCA_036278355.1 Sphingobium sp. | reverse complement strand
GATATTGGCGACGCCGCCGTCCACGGGCAGCATGTGGCCGGTGATATAGCCCGACGCATCGGATGCCAGGAACTGGACGGGACCGACCATCTCCTTCGGATCGCCGAAACGGTCGAGCGCTATGGCGCTGCGGAAGATTTTTGCCCGCGCCGGATTCCCGACCGTCGGCGCGGCCATGTCGGTGTCGAAAAAGCCGGGCGCAATGGCGTTGCAGGTGATGCCATGGGGCGCCAGATCCGCAGCGATCGAGCGCGTCAGGCCCAGAACCGCATGTTTGCTGGCGACATAGGCCGACAGGTTGGGCCGCCCTGTGTCGGAAACATAGGAGGCGAAATTGATGATCCGCCCCCATTTGCGCGCCATCATCCCTTTCGACAGGTCGCGGCACAGCAGGTACATGGACGATACGTTCACGTCGAACATGTTTTGCCAGTGGGCGAGGGTGGACTGGTGGAGCGGCCCCCATCCACCGATAGCGCCATTATTGACCAATATGTCGATGTCCGGCCCTTCGGCGTTCAGTTTCTCGGTTGCAGCCTGGACAGCTTCCAGGTCGGCCAGGTCGAAGGCGATCGTTTGCGCCTGTCCGCCTGCCGCGCGGATGTCTTCGGCCGTTTCTTCCAGTTTTGCGCGGTCGCGCGCAGCCAGGACCAGCGATGCCCCGGCTTCCGCAAATCCCAGTGCAATCGCCCTGCCCAGTCCGCGGGAAGCTCCCGTGACCATCGCCGTGCGCCCTGCGAGCGAGAAAAGCCCCGTCATCTTTTTTCCTCATCCTCGGCCAAGGTTTCGTTCTGATGCAGTCATAGCGTTGCTGGCCGCCTGATTTCGATGGCGCAAGGCCAGCCATCATAAGAGCGATGTTCGTCGTCAAGTTTCGCACAGGCTTGTACACCCTTTGGCCTTCCCCGCTATGCATAGCGTCTGGGAAAGGAGAAAGGCATCATGGTCGAGATGCACGGCGTCGTGGAGGCGGAAGCCGATTATGTCATCGTCGGCGCCGGATCAGCCGGTTGCGTGCTCGCCAACCGGCTGAGCGCGAACGGCCGTCACAAGGTCGCGCTGCTCGAGGCGGGCGGCGACGACAGGCCGCTGCAGAATCTCTTTAATCCTGCACAGGCGATGAGCACGATGAACATCCACGTGCCTGCAGGCTTCACCAGGATGCTGAAGGACCCTCGCCTGAACTGGAACTATATGACCGAGCCCGATCCGGGATCGGACGGCAGGCGGCATGCCTTTCCGCGCGGCAAGGTTCTGGGCGGCTCCTCCTCCATCAACGGTATTATATGGGTGCGTGGCCTGCCGGAAGATTATGACGGCTGGCGGCAGAGAGGGCTGACCGGTTGGGGATGGGACGACGCCGAATCCTATTTCCGCAAGATAGAAAATCAGCAGGGCGAGGGCGCCAGCAGCGACCTGCAGGTGGGCCCGCTCAAGATCAGCGACGTGCCGATCCGGCATCCCATGCTGGAGGTGATGACCAGGGCGTTCGAGGAAGCGGGCGCCCCGATCTCCAACGACCTGAACGGCACCACCAGGGAAGGCGTCGCCCGCATCAGACTCAACGCCTATAAGGGTCTGCGCGTGTCGGCGGCCGTTGCCTATCTGCACCCGGCGATGAAGCGGCCCAATCTCCGGGTCATCATCCACGCGCACGCCACGCGCATCCTGTTCGAGGGCAGGAAAGCTGTCGGCGTCGAATATTGGAAGGGTGGCCGGATCCGGCAGGTGCGAGCCCGTCGCGAGGTCATCCTTTCAGGGGGTGCGATCAATTCGCCCCAATTGCTGGAACTGTCCGGCATAGGGCAGGGCGAACGTCTTCGGGCGCTGGGCATCGCGACGCTGGTCGACAGTCCGAATGTGGGCGAAAATCTTCAGGATCATTATGCGTCGATGGTTCGTGCCCGCCTTAAACCGGGCGCTGCGAGCTTCAACGCCATGTCGCGCGGCTTGCCGCTGGTGGGGCAGATGCTGCGTTTCGCCATGAGCCGGACAGGCCTGTTGGCGCTGGGCGGTTCGAATCTGACCGCATTCCTCAAGTCCGATCCGTCCCTTGACCTGCCCGATCTGCAATTCTTCGCCAGTCCCGCCACGGTCGATTTCGAGGCACTGGCGCATAACGGCGCGATGACAATGGAAAAGCTGCCCGGCATCACGGTCGGCGGATATGTGATGCGGCCGCAGTCAAAGGGCTCGATCCATATCAGGAGCGGCGACTTCCACGATGCGCCATCGATCAGGCCGAATTTCCTTTCAGCCGAAGCGGACTGCCGGGCGCAGGTCGGCGGCCTGCGCTGGGCGCGTCGCGTGATGGAAAGTCCTGCTCTTGCGCCCTATTTCGACCATGAGCTTACGCCGGGCGCTGCATTGCAGAGCGACGAGGAATTGCTGGGTTTTGCCCGTGCAAGCGGGTCGACCGGCTATCATCAGGCATCAAGCTGCGCCATGGGCGCGGGGCCCGATGCGGTCGTTTCCGGAAAGCTGAAAGTCAACGGAGTGGAAGGCCTGCGGGTCATCGACGCTTCTGTGATGCCCTCTGTCGTGTCGGGCAATACCAATGCGGCGACGATGATGATCGCGGAAAAGGGCTCCGACATGATCCTTGCCGAAACCTGATGCCGAAGGCGCTTTTACCTCATCAGACGGATGCCGGTCAGGTCTATTGACGCACCTGCTCGCCAAACAGCACAAGCGACTCGTGGGTCGGCAGCGCGCCCCAGATCTGGCGCGCTGCGGTGTCTATGTCCATGACGCCAATGCCCTCTTCCATCTGCCTGCGCATCTGCGACGCAATGGGATAGTCGCTGTCGGCCATCGCGGCGACATGGCGGGTGAGGGCCGTGTCGACGAACCCTG
>DASULD010000204.1:0-8612 GCA_036278355.1 Sphingobium sp. | reverse complement strand
TCGAAGGGTACACCGGGGTCCCGGCCTCCAGCCCGAATTTCTCGTGAGCGATGCGCCATTCGTGGAAACTGCGCCGCGCCATCGTGGCAAACATCAGGCTGCCCCCCGGACGCAGCAGGCCATACAGCCGGTCGAGCGCACACGGAAGGTCCGCAAACCACTGAAATGCCAGGCTCGATGTGATCAGGTCGAACCAGGGCTGATCGAAATCGGGGGCCTCTCCATCCATCGCGAGGAATCGGGCGCCAATATCGCCCCCCTGCTGGGCGACTTCTATCATTTCGGGCGAGATGTCGGTGGCGACAATCTCGGCCGCCGGGAAGAGGCTGCGCAGATGCCGCGTGAGGAGCCCGGTGCCGCAGCCGATCTCCAATATGGGGAACCTGCCGTCCAGAGCCTGGGGCAGAGGCTGATGCCGCAACAGGTTCGCCAGCGTTGCCGCGACCACGCGCTGCACACCGGCGTGATCCTCATAATGGGGCGCTGCTGCGCCGAATGTCCGGCCGATCCGTTGCGTGCGGGGAGCGTTCATGACAAAGCCCCTATTCTGAATCATCCCGCAGGTGAAGCGCCGATCATGCCCGAAATTGGCCCCGTTCATTCCGCCTCGGGCGGTCGCAATCGCCTTATGGACATGACTCGCGGCTTTGCCCTGATGGGCATCGTCCTGATGAATATCATCGCCTTCTCCATGCCTCAGGCGGCCTATCTCAACCCCGACGCGTGGGGCGGGGACACGGTTGCCGATCGGATGGCGTGGGCGCTCTCTTTCATCCTGATCGATGGCAAGATGCGCGGCCTGTTCGCGTTGCTGTTTGGCGGGTCGATGTTGCTGCTCATGGACCGGACGGAAATGTCGGGGGGCAACGGCCGCCGCCGTCATGTTATACGGTGCCTCTGGCTGCTGCCGATCGGCGTAGTCCATTACCTGCTGCTCTGGTGGGGCGACATTCTCGCTCTCTATGCCGTTGCGGGTCTGGTTGCGGTCCTGTTCACCGGGCGCCAGCCGCTTCAGCTGGTCGTGCTCGCCTTTCTTGCCTTCGCCATCCACTTCCTGATCGTGACCGGCCTGATGATGAGCATCTATCAGATTCAGGGGGTCGGCACCGGCGCCGGCGCTACCCTTGCCGAAAGCGCCCGCTGGCGCGCGACGCTGGAGGCGATCGGCGATCCCGCCGCTCCGTCCATTGCGCGCGAGGTAATGCTTTATCATGGCGACTGGGCGGGAACGGTCGTGCACAAGGCGCGCGATTACGCTGGCTGGGCGCTCTCGGGTATTGGCTATATGGGGTTTGAGACGCTCGGTTTCATGCTGCTCGGCATGGCCATGCTGAAGGGCGGCTTTCTGACTGGCGCGTGGCGGCCCGAACAATATCTCGGTACCGCCCGCCACTGTTTCCTGATCGGCTTGCCGCCGATGGTGGCGCTGGCGCTGTGGGTGATGCTGAGCGGCTACGGCACCGTTACGACCTTCGGGGTGGTGTTCGCCTGGTCCTTTCCGTTCCGCATACCGCTTACGGTCGGCTTCGCCGCGCTCATCATGGCCTTGCTGGTGCAACGCGTGCCGGGGCCGCTGCTTATGCGGGTGGAGGCGGCCGGGCGCATGGCGCTCAGCAATTACCTCGGGACCAGCCTGGTGCTGGCGGCGATGTTTTACGGTTGGGGTCTTGGCCTGTTCGCCACACTGTCACGCGCGCAGGTGTATCTGCTCGTATTGCCGATATGGGGACTGATGCTGCTGTGGTCGCGCCCGTGGCTCGCAAGGTTTCGCTACGGTCCGTTGGAATGGCTCTGGCGCAGCCTGACGATGGGCAGGCCGCAGGCGATGCGCCGTCTAACCTCGCCCGAAGCCTGAAAGGCTGCTGGCTGGAGTCTTGCGGCCGAAGGCTGTAGCCGGGCGGCGAAATCCTATGGCCGGGCCGGCGCTATGACGCTCCAGTTCGTTGAGCGTGCGCGTGAAACAGACGCGCAGTTCGACGACCTCTGCGATCAATTCTTCGGGACCAACCCGCATTTCGACGCAGCGGCGGGCCGTCATCTCGATCTTTTCTGAAAGATCACCCAGAGCGCGCGAGCCGAATTGCCTGGATTCGCCTTTCAGCGTATGGGCTGGGCGGACGAGTGACGCGGAATCACGCTCCCGCATCGCGGTTTCGATCTGTTCAACCGACTTGATGCCGTCTTCACGGAAATACCCCAGGATACGAGTAAAATTCGCGCCTAACTGAGCGCGAGCCGCCTCGTATTCCTGCCGATTGATCAGCTCTGCATCCACGTGCGCCTCGCGGTCATGGAACCTCTATTCACCAGCCAAACTAATGCCGATTGGTAAATTTCCGGTTACCGGGCCGCCTTTTCACCGGCACGGATCAACATGAAGAGACCCTCGCTGCGCGTCTCGATCCGCCATCCGCGCTCGTCGGCGAGGGCCGCAAGTTCGCGCGGCGCTGCGGGATCGTCGGCGCGGATCAGCACGGCCTCCCGCTCGCGCATTCCCCGCGCGGCGCGCAGCGCGGGCCAAGGGCATCGCATGCCGCGCGCGTCGATTTCGATCAGGTCATTTGCCATAAGGATTTTTGGGGCTGCGAAGCGTCAGCCGCACCGGCACGGCGCCGAAGCCGAGATCGCGGCGGATGCCGTTGACAAGATAACGCCGGTAGCTTTCGGGCAGAAGGTCAAGCCGGGTTCCGAACACTACGAAACCCGGCGGGCGCGTCTTCGCCTGCGTCAGGTACCTGATCTTGATGCGCTTGCCGCCCGGAGCCGGGGGCGGATTGGCTTCCAGCGCCCCCTCGAACCAGCGGTTGAGCGACCCGGTCGACACGCGATGGGACCACGCCCGGCGGACCTCGAATGCCGCGTTGAGCAAATCGTCGAGCCCTTTGCCGGTTGCGCCGGAAACGGTGATGAGTGGTACGCCTTTCACCTGCGCCAGCCCTTCGTCCAGCGCTTTGCGTATGCCCTGATAGAGCGCCGATCCCTGTTCGACCGTGTCCCACTTGTTGAGCCCGATGATGAGGGCGCGGCCTTCCTGCAGCACTTTGTCGGCGATGCGCAGATCCTGTGCTTCCAGCCCCTTGGTCGCATCGAGCAGCAGTACGACGACTTCGGCGAAATCGACCGCATGAAGGCCGTCGGCAACCGCGAGCCGTTCAAGCTTGTCCTGCACCTTGGCGCGCTTTCGCATCCCCGCCGTGTCGATAAGGCGGACGATGCGCTCACGTCCGTCAAGATCGGTCCATTGATAGTCGATGGCGATGCTGTCGCGCGTAATGCCCGCCTCCGGCCCGGTGATGAGCCGTTCCTCGCCTATGATGCGGTTGATGAGCGTCGATTTTCCGGCGTTCGGGCGGCCGACGATGGCGAGCTTCAGCGGAGCGGCATCCAGCGCTTCCTCGTCTTCGGGATCCGCTTCGGCGTCCCCTTCGGCTGCTTCTGCCGCTATCGATATTCGCTCCTGCGCTTCTTCGATGTGTGGCAGCAGCGCCTGAAACAGGTCGGCCAGACCCTGCCCATGCTCGGCCGACAATGCTATTGCCTCACCCAGTCCGAGAGACCAGGCTTCGTTCAGGCCGTCCTCGGCAGCGCGGCCCTCTGCCTTGTTGCCGGCAAGGATTACCGGCGTATCGCTGCCGCGCAGCCACCGGGCGATCTCTTCGTCGAGCGGGGTCAGCCCCACCCGCGCGTCTATAAGGAACAGGGCCACGTCCGCCCCCTTTACGGCAGCCTCTGTCTGGCGGCGCATCCGGCCCGGTAGGGACTGCGGATCCTCGTCCTCGTAGCCTGCCGTGTCCACCACCCGGAACTTGAGGCCGAGCATGTCCGCCTCACCCTCCCGGCGATCACGCGTGACGCCGGGCTGGTCATCCACCAGCGCGAGCTTTTTGCCCACAAGCCGGTTGAACAATGTGGACTTGCCGACGTTGGGCCGCCCGACAATCACTAGAGTGGGCAGCATGTCGCCTCTCTCGTTCCTATCGGCCTGCTCACCGCCAGGCGGTCAGGTGGCCGTCGTCCGCCAGGATATAGAGCATATTATCCGCGACTACAGGGCTGAGCGATACGGAGCGGTCGATATCCATGCTTGTCCGGACCGAGCCGTCCGAAGGATCGGCATAGATCAGGTCTCCATCTGTCGACACGTAAATCAGGCGTCCGCCGGCGAGCACTCCGGTCCAGCGTACAGCCCCCTTGCGGTCCTCGGCGTCACGCCAGCGTTTCAGCTGGCTGATCCAGCGAATCTTGCCGGTAGCGCGGGCAATGCACATCAGCCTTGCATCGTCGGTTACGACGAACACCCAGTCGCTCACCACTGTGGGGGTCGATATGCCTGCGACGTTGATCTCCCACAAACGCTGTCCGGTCACGAGCTCGTAGGAGGCCATGCGGCCACCCTTGCCGATCGCGAACACGCGCCCGCGATCGATGACCGGGTCGGCGTCGATATCCGTGAGCGACGCGACGGACGTTGAAATGCTGGTGCGGGCCAGGGCGTCGCCCCACAGGGTGCGGCCATTTTCATAGCGATAGGCTGTCAGTTCGCCCGAACTGAAACCGGCGATCACCGTGCCCTGGGCGGCGGCGGGCGCGGCGACACCGAATACGCCGGTGGTCTCCACCGTGCCCGATTCGCTCCACTCGGTTGCCCCCGTCTGCTGGTTGAGCGCGAATATCTGGTTATCCTGGCTCATTACGTAGATCTGGCCGTTGGCAAGGGCAGGGGACCCGCGCAGCGGCCCTCCCGGTTGCACCTTCCACACGACCGATCCGTTCGCCGCATCAAGGGCGGCGACGTCACCGACCCCCGTCGTGACGAACACCCGGTCGCCCAGAACGGAAACACCTCCGCCAAAGACGGAGCGGCCATTGCCCTCCGCCGGCATGGCCGTCGTCCATAAACGGGCGCCTGTTTTCGCGTTCATCGCTATGACCTTGGCATCCGCGTCGATCACATAAAGCTTGCCGTTTGCGATAACGGGTGCGGCGGCCAGACGAGCGCGGCTCGTGCTGCCTGCGATCGACGCGGACCAGACTTGCCGCGGCGCAGAGCCAAGCGCGACATGGCCGACTGTCTTTGCTGCGTTGCCGCCGGGCTGTGCCCAATCCGGATTGACATATGGCTCGGGGAGGACAACCGGAACGTTTGCGAGGGCCGGGTCGGCCACTGCATCGCGCTCTGTCGACAGGATGGATACCCGTTCGCCTACAACCGGTGTTTTAGGACCCTTGCCTTTACCGCCCAACACGCCACAGGATGAAAGCGCCGCGACTGTCAGCGCCAGCAGCACCGGCTTCCCAACGCCACGCACCCTATCCTTGTGTGGCTGCATCGGGCCCCTCATTTTTTCCATTACCATCCTCTTCCGTATCGACGGCGTCGACCCCCAATAGTCCTGCCATCTGTCGCGCACGTGAACGAAGGGTTTCGGGTACCTTCGGATCTCTAGAAATCGCGGCAAATATAGGACCTGCGACCTGCGGCTGACGCATCTTCATATAGGCGATCGCGGTCATCTCTCCCGCGCTGCCGAACCACGGTTTTCCTTCCACCGCAAGCGGCTTCAGCCGGTCGATCACCTGCTGCGGCGGGAGCCTGTCGAAGGTAAGGGCCACCTGCCGCACGGTTGCGAGTTCACGGTAGGGTTGCGCGATTGCCTCATTCGCAGCAATCTCGCCATAAAGGCGGGCGGCTTCTTCGGCTTTTCCATCGCGTGCTGCCATGCCGGCGATCGTCAGCATAGCCATCGCGCGATAGCCGGGTTGTCCGGCCGATTCCATCGCGGCCAGCGCGTCCCGATCCGGTTTGCCCCCTTCCGCGACCGTGGTGCGAACGACGTCCTGTGCAATTTCGGCAATATCGCCAGACGCCTGTTTGCTGTGATGTTGCCAGTAAAGCCAGCCGCCGAAAGCGCCGAGGCCGACAACCACGGCCGCAAGGACCCAGCGGCCGAACCGGCGCCAGAAACCAAATAACAAATCCTGCCGAACGGCGTCGTCCACTTCGCGGAGCAGAGCTTCATTCGCGGGAGGCGTTTCGGCCAAGATGTTTCTCCAGGACAGGCGGTCGGCACGGCAGCAGTGGAAAGGGCCGGCGCGGAACTTAGCGGCGACCTCGATCCAAGCAAGTCACTTTTTCGGTTGATAGATCTGATCGGCGGTCGGGAAGGTGCGGCTGCGTACCTCGGTGGCGTATGCGGACGCGGTATCGGAAATCAGCGTGGCGACGTCGGCATAGCGCTTAACAAAGCGCGGCGTGCGTTCGAACATACCCAACATGTCTTCCGTCACCAGCACCTGACCATCACACTGCGCCGAGGCACCGATGCCGATGGTGGGAATGTCGAGCGCCTGCGTAAGCGCCACAGCGATCGGTTCGACGACGCCTTCGATCACAACTGCGAACGCGCCAGCGCTGGCGATCGCCTTGCCGTCGCCAATGATCTTGTCGTATTCTTCCTCGCTGCGGCCGCGCGCGCCATAGCCCCCCAATGCGTTCACCGCCTGGGGCGTCAGGCCGATATGGGCCATCACGGGAATTCCGCGCCGGGTGAGGAAGGATATGGTTTCGGCCATTGCTTCGCCACCCTCGAGCTTGACCGCCGCACAGCCCGTTTCCTTGAGGATGCGTGACGCGCTTGCGAATGCCTGCTGCGAAGAGCCCTCGTAGCTGCCGAACGGCATGTCGACGACGACGACACTGTGATAACTGCCCCGCACAACCGCGGCACCGTGCGCGCACATCATGTCGAGGGTGACGGGAACGGTGGAAGGCAGACCATAAATCACCTGCCCGAGCGAATCCCCCACCAACAGCATGTCGCAATGGGGATCGAGCAACTGCGCTTGCCGTGCCGTATAGGCGGTCAGCATCACGAGCGGCTCCTCCGTCCTGCCGCCCGACTTGTGCTGCTGGATCACCGGAACGGTAAGCCGCTTCATCGGCGCAGGCGTAGGATTGGCCCGGCTGGTCGAACTGTCGAGCGTGTAGGTCGTTGACATGGCCGCTCTCTACCCCGGATCGAGCGGGAGGGCCAGACGCATCATTGCGATGGTCAGGCGCTGTCCGCGTTCTCATATGCATGCAGCGGAAACACTTCGGCGAGGCTTATCGCATCCAGCACCCTGGCAGTTTCGTCCCGGACCCTGAGCATGACCCGGTGGAGGCGGCATTCCGCCTCCGGAAGGCAGTTTTTGCATTGTTCATGGGCGAAGCGGCTGGCGCAGGGGGTGAGCGCGAGCGATCCTCGCGTCAGGCGGACGATATCACCATAGCTGATGTCGACTGGCGCGAGTGCAAGCCAATAGCCGCCGTCTCGCCCGCGCTGGGTCGCCACCAACCCTTCCCGCGCCATTTCGGAAAGGATGACGGTGAGGAATTTTCCTGGAATGCGTTGGTTCGAAGCGATGTCGGCAAGCGGAATAGGACCCTCACCGTACCGGTCGGCTAGGTGCTGTAGCGCGCGGATGGCATAACGGGTTTTTTGTGACAGCATGACCCCACAATCGGGGCTGCGGGTGCAAATATCAACCGTATCAGTCAGGAAAAGACGTTGGCGTATAGGTCCGGCGTGAAACCAACGATTTTGCGATCACCCAGATCGAGGATGGGCCGCCGGATCATTGAGGGGTTCGCAATCATCAACGCAATTGCCTTGTCGGCAACAAGGTCACGTTTCTGCTCGTCGGGGAGCTTGCGAAACGTAGTGCCGGACTTGTTGAGCAGAGCCTCCCATCCCAGCTCGTTGACCCAGGCCTGGAGCTTTTTTTCATCGACCCCCGCCTTTTTGTAGTCATGAAACGCATGGTCGACCTTGTGGTCATACAACCACTTGCGGGCCTTTTTGATGGTGTCGCAATTGGGTATGCCGAACATGGTGACTGTCGCTGCTGTCATCGTGTGCCCCTTGATTGGCCGATGTGGTGTTCCTTGCCTTTTCTCCCTGCGCGATGCAATCACCGCCGACCTTATTGATCCCCGGCTCCCGCAAGCCGCAACGCGCTTCGGCACGTCCGATTAAACGGAAGGACAGCCCGGCATCTGCGGATCGGGTTGTCGCGGCGCGGGTGAGCGCCTATCTTTCTGGCATGAGTAATATTACCCTTACCCCATCGGCTGCTGCGCGGGTTGCCTTCATCGCGAGCAAACAGGCGAAGCCCGCAATCCTGCGCCTGGCGGTCGAGGGGGGCGGTTGTTCCGGCTTCCAGTACCGCTTCGGGCTGGCCGACGCAGTCGAGGCGGAAGATCTTTCGGTTGAAACCGACGGCGTCACGCTGGTGGTCGACGCGGTCAGCCTTGATCTCGTGCGTGGCGCGGCCGTCGATTATGTCGAGGAACTTGGCGGCGCGACTTTCCGCGTGACGAACCCCAACGCAACAGCCGGTTGCGGATGCGGATCAAGTTTCTCGGTTTAGTGAGATTTTTTGTCGTCGGAGCGGTCAAAACTCCAGACCGATGCCCACGATCGCGCGTGTAATGCCGGTTTCGTCGCCATTCGCTCGCGCAATATCGCGTGTGCCGCCCGCCAACTCCTCGCGAACCACGCCGATATAGCCGTTGAGCGGGGGCAGCAACTGCTTGCGCACACGAAGCGAAAGCTCGAACTCGCTGATGC
>DASULD010000203.1:0-12070 GCA_036278355.1 Sphingobium sp. | reverse complement strand
TGCTGGCGCTGAGAGCCGCCTTGCTGCTCCTGCTGGCGCCGTTGTTCCCGATCCCGTTCGCCAGACTGACGCTGCCTGTTCTCGTCCTGTGCCATCTCATTTTCCTCTTCAGATCGCCCTTTGCGGGCTACCACTGAAAGTGTTGGCTGACAGGTTTCGTTCCCCCGTTGCGGCGAGGCGACGACCCTTTGAGACTAAAAAAGGACTGTAATTTAGCGCCCTGACGCTAAACGCCACCGGGCTTCCAGTTGCGGCGTTCCTCGGCAACCCGCAAGACATCGTAGGCCGCCTGGATCGCCTGGAACCGCAGGGCCGCGTCCTTGTCACCGGGCCTGACGTCGGGGTGATTTTCCTTGGCTAGACGGCGCCAGCTCTTTCGGACCGCCTCGAAATCGGCGTCCGCTTCGAGCCCCAGTATCTCCAGCGCGCGCACCTCGTCGCGGCTGCGTGTCCCGTCCCCCGGAGCGCCCCAGCCATAAAAGGTGCCCTGAGAAAAACCGGCTGTGTCTCTCCGCTCGTCATACTCCCGCCGGGCGCGCTCTTCTTCGTCCAGGCCCTGAAAATAATCCCAGCCCTTGTTGTATTCCGCTGCATGGGCCTGACAGAAAAACCATCTTTCCCGGCTATTGGGCGATTTGGGGGCGGGGCAATCGCCCGGCTGGTCACAGCCGTGCCGGTCGCACAGGCGCACATTCTGGGCCAGGCGCTCGCTGCCATAGCCGCGCCAGCGGGGAAAGCCCCAGTCATTCGTCCGTCCCGGTCTTGCCATAAGTCTGCCAGTGTAACGCCGTCGGTTTACGGAAGGAAGAATCGCCGCGAAATTATTCGCGTCGCATCGAGGCCAGAGGGTCTGTAAGCCGGGTTCTGTCCACCGCAACGCCGTATCCCAGAAGGGACGTGCGAGCGGATGGGCGGCCATTCCTCTAGGACCGGGATCGCTCCCGGCCTCAAGCAACCAACCCGGACGACTGGGCCGAAACCACCCTGCCCCAAAGAGGCGCGCCGTCCCTATTCGGTCTTGCTCCCGGTGGGGTTTACCGTGCCGCCCTCCGTTACCGGGGGCGCGGTGCGCTCTTACCGCACCCTTTCACTGTCACATGGTCGAAACCGTTTGCGACCTGCTCTCTGTTGCACTGTCCCTGGGGTCGCCCCCGCCAGCAATTAACTGGCACCGTTTTTTCGTGGAGCCCGGACTTTCCTCGCCCCCGGCACGAAGCTGGGGCCGCGGCCGCCCGACCCTCTGGCGTGTGACGATATAAGCGGAGGCAGGCCGAAAGGAAAGGGCCCAGCCAGCCACTACTTTGTAGGCGGCGATCACACGCTTCATGAGAGTTTGGAAAGAGATTCCAGCGCGCTCGCTAAGGGGTACAGTCGCCTCAGGACGGTCTACGCCGCTTTCTTGAGTTCCAACTCCATCCGGTCCCATATCTCGACCAGGGCCGAGACAAGCTCCCGCATCATTTCTTCGCTGTGCGCAGGGCCGGGGGTGAAGCGCAGCCGCTCCGTGCCGCGCGGCACGGTTGGATAATTGATCGGCTGCACATAGACGCCATATTCGGCGAGCAGGATATCGCTGATCTTCTTGGCCTTGACCGGGTCACCGACCATCAGCGGTACGATATGCGTAACCGACGCCATCACGGGCAGGCCCGCCTCCACCATAAGGCGCTTCAGCGTCGCGGCGGCCGCCTGCTGTGCGTCTCGCTCCTCGTTCGATCCCTTGAGGTGCCGTACGCTCGCCAGCACACCGGCGACGAGGACGGGGGACAGCGATGTCGTGAAGATGAACCCCGGCGCATAGCTGCGGATACAGTCGACAATCATGCGGTCGGCGGCAATATAGCCGCCCATCACCCCGAACGCCTTGCCCAGCGTTCCCTCGATGATGGTAACCCGGTCCGCCACCTGGTCGCGTTCGGAGATCCCACCGCCGCGTGCGCCGTACATGCCCACGGCATGAACTTCGTCGCAGTACGTGATCGCGTTGAATTCGTCAGCAAGGTCGCAGAGCGCCGCGATGGGCGCCACGTCCCCGTCCATCGAATAAACGCTTTCGAACGCGATCAGCTTCGGCGCGGCGGGATCTTCCGATGCAAGCAGTTCACGCAGGTGATCGAGGTCATTGTGGCGAAACACACGCTTCTCGCATCCGGAACTGCGGATGCCGGCGATCATGCTCGCATGGTTGAGAGCATCGGAAAAGATGATGCACCCGGGCAGCAGCTTGGCGAGCGTCGATAGCGCCGCCTCGTTGGACACATAGCCGGAGGTGAACAGCAACGCCGCCTCCTTGCCGTGCAGATCGGCAAGCTCGTCCTCCAGATCGACGTGATAGTGAGTATTGCCGCCGATGTTGCGGGTGCCGCCGGAGCCCGCGCCGACATTGTGCAGCGCCTCTTCCATTGCAGCTATGACCTTGGGATGCTGTCCCATCGCCAGATAGTCGTTGGAGCACCAGACCGTGATCGGCTTGGGCCCGTTATGCCCGTGAAAGCAGCGCGCATTGGGATAGGCACCCTTGTTGCGCAGGATGTCGATGAAGACGCGATAGCGTCCTTCACTGTGCAGCCGCTCTATCGCCTGCGCAAAAACATGCTTGTAGTTCGTCATTCCCGCGTCACCCGGCCCATCCTGCCGCACTCGCCCATGGCCCGCTCTGTAACGCCGGATGCTCGATTTTGCCAGCGATAACAGTTCGCATCTAGTCCATTTAGTTCAGAGCGCGTTGAGCTGGAACAAACCAAAAGTTTCGAGCGCAGGTATCAGAGCTTGCACATCATCGCACATGCGGGTGAACACCGCGATGCCCGGCGGACGCTCAGCTGGCCAAGGCAGATCACCATTCAGGTAGGCGATGCGCCGCGCGATCCCGTCCCCGCCATGGAGGAAGGTCAGCGGTCGCGTACCCAGCACCCGGGCGGCATCCTCCAATTCATCCTGAACCAGCGGAAAATGGGTGCAGGCGAGCACGACGCTGTCCATATCACCCCCCCGATTCTGGTCGAGCAGGCCCAAAAGCGCATGACGCGCCACCTCCGGATCGGACGGCATTCCGCGCAGCTTCGCCTCGGCGAGCGTCACGAGGGCGGCGCTACCGTGCCGCAGAATCGTGCAGTCCGCTCCATGTTCGGCCGCAAGACGGTCGACATAAGGCTGGCGCACCGTCGCCTCTGTACCCAGCACGCCGATCACGCGCGTCCGCGATGATAGCGCCGCTGGCTTGATCGCCGGCACCGTGCCGACCACCGGAATGTCGAGGGCGGCTCGCACCGCCGCGAGCGCTATTGTCGATGCGGTGTTGCACGCGATCACCGCCATGCGAGGCCGGTATCGCTCGACCAGACGGCCGAGCAGTGCGGGAACGCGCGCGGCGATTTCCGCCTCGCTCTTGGTGCCATAGGGGTATCCCGCGCGGTCGGCCGCATACACGACCGGCATGTTCGGCATCAACCGCCGAGCCGGTTCGAGGATCGACAGACCACCCACGCCTGAATCGAAGAAAAGAACGGGCGCGGCGGCGGAAACGTCGACTGCTGTCATGGCCGACTGTGTCTCCGCTCGGGCAGGCCAAGTCAAGCGGCAGCCGCATCTCGCGCTCGCGCCCCGAATAAGGTAAGCAGCCCGTGCGTGTAGGAGGAATCATGGCCTCGACCTTTCCGGCGACTGTCTATCGCCATCGCCTGCCGACACGATTGTGGCATTGGCTGAACGCCCTTTGTCTCTACCTGCTGTTCACGAGCGGCCTCGGCATATTTAACGCCCATCCGCGCCTTTACTGGGGCGAATATGGTGCCAATTTCGATCCGGCATGGCTGCAGCTTGACCGGTTCCCGGGCTGGCTGACCCTCCCCTTCCGCTATGACCTCGCCATGTCGCGACACTGGCACCTGCTGGCGGCGCCCGTGTTCGCCTTTTCGCTGCTGGCCTTCATGATGACGAGCATGGCCAACGGCCATTTCCGACGCGATCTGGCATTCCGCAAGAGCGAGTTGGCGCCCAGCCACATCTGGCAGGACATTAAGGATCACGCCCGGCTGCGTTTCCCTGTCGGCGAGGCCGCAACGCGCTACAACATCCTGCAGAAGTGCGCGTACAACACGCTGATCTTCCTCATCCTGCCGATATTGATCCTGACGGGCCTCGCGATGTCACCGGGGATGGACGCAGCATGGCCCTGGCTAACGCAGATATGGGGCGGCCGGCAAACGGCGCGGTCGGTACATTTCTTGTTCGCCTGGGCCACCCTCGCCTTCTTCCTCGTGCACATCGCAATGGTCGTGTTCGCCGGCCCGGCCAATGAACTGCGCAGCATGCTGACCGGCTGGTATCGCACACCTGAGGATCGTGAGAGGGCAGGCCGATGAGTACGCTTTTTACCCGGCGCTCGCTTCTTACTGGCGTCGGTGCATCCGCCGCAGGCCTGCTTTGCGGCTGCGATCGCCTCGCCGGACATCCACCCGTGCGCGAAGCGCTTTTTTCGGCTGAGAATTTTCATCGATGGGCGCAGCGGACCCTTAGCCACCGGGACACGCTCGCCCGTGAATTCCGGCCAGACCAGATTTCACCCGTCTTCCGCGCCAATGGCACGCACAACCCAAACACCGAAGAGTATAAAGACTGGTGGCGTCAGGATTTCGCGAACTGGCGGCTTAGAGTGGATGGGCTTGTCGCACGCCCGCTTTTGCTTTCGCTGGCACAATTGCGCGCCATGCCCGCGCGCGAGCAGATTACCCGTCACGATTGCGTTGAAGGGTGGAGTGCGATCGGAAAGTGGCGCGGCGTACCGCTGGCGCTGTTGCTGAACGCAGCAGGCATGTCGAGCCGAGCGCGCTATCTCATCTTCCATTGCGCGGACTTCGGCCACAAAACCTACGCTTATTATGAGAGTGTTGACCTCGCCGATGCGTTTCATCCGCAAACGATTTTGGCCCATGCCTTGAACGACGAGCCGCTTCACGTGGCCAACGGCGCACCCCTGCGGTTACGCGTCGAGCGGCAGCTGGGCTACAAGCACGCCAAATATCTCAAGAGGATAGAGGCCGTCGCCAGCCTCGACACGGTTTATGGCGGCCGTGGCGGATATTGGGAGGACAGGGCCGGATATGACTGGTACGCGGGCATTTAAGACACTGCCATTCCCGGGGGAGATCGACACATGGCACTGATCGACCGTTTCCTCGAACGCGTTATCCGGAAGGGCAGGCTGACGCTGATCCGGCCCGATGGCACGTCCCGGACATTCGGCGCCGCCGAGCCGGGATTCCCCGACGTGACGATGCGGCTGTGCGACCTCAAGGCGGGGCGCGATATCGTTCTTCATCCCCGGCTCGGTTTTGCCGAAGCCTATATGGATGGCCGCCTGTCAATCGACGATGACGATGTCATGGGGCTCGTGGGGCTCGTTCGTGGCAATGCTCCCTGGGAAAGCTCGAAGAAAATCGAGAGATCAGGGCTGCGGGGGAAAATGGCGAAGGCCATTTCGCGGCGTGTGAAGCAGGCAAACGCCCGGTCCGCCGCACGCGCCAATGTCGCGCATCACTACGACCTGTCCGGTGCTCTGTACGACCTGTTCCTGGACAAGGACCGGCAATATAGCTGCGCCTACTGGGCGAACCCTGATGATACGCTTGATCGGGCACAGGAGGACAAGAAGGCACACATAGCCGCAAAGCTTGCGCTTGCGCCCGGCATGAAGGTGCTCGACATCGGCTGTGGCTGGGGCGGCATGGCCCTCTATCTTCACCAGAAATGCGGCGTGGACGTTCTCGGCATCACCCTGTCGGAGGAACAGCACGAGGTAGCCTGCCGCCGGGCTGCAGAGGCGGGCGTCTCCGATCACGTAAGGTTCGAGCTGATCGATTACCGCGATGTCACAGGACCCTTTGACCGGATCGTGTCCGTCGGCATGTTCGAGCATGTCGGCGTGCCATATTACCGCGAATTTTTCCGCTGTTGCCACAATCTGCTGACCGAGCAGGGTGTGATGCTACTCCACACGATCGGCCGCATGGGCGGACCCAGCTACACCGACGCCTTCACCAACAAGTACATCTTTCCCGGTGGCTATATTCCGGCGCTCAGCGAAATAATTGGCAGCAGCGAGCCAAACCGGCTGATGGTGACGGATGTCGAGGCACTGCGCCTTCATTATGCCATGACGACACGTGCCTGGTATGCGCGGTGCCGGGAGCACCGCGCCGAGATCGAGGCGCTGTACGACGCGCGCTTCTTTCGTATGTGGACCCTGTATCTCGCCGGTGCGACCGCAGCGTTCGAACATGGCGGAATGCTGGTCTATCAGGTCCAGTTTGCGCGCGACCGGCACACCTTGCCGATCACGCGCGATTACATGGTGCAAGAGGAGGCCCGGTTAAGGTCCTCCACCTGACGACGAACGAAAAGGTCAGGAAGCGGCCTTTTCGTCCCTCCAATCGCCCTTCTGCGACTTCCAGTAGTTCATGCGCTCCTGTGACGTGACGGTGCCATTCTTGTCAGCGTCGGCCTTATCGAAATGGGCAAGCGCCGCGCTGCTGGCCTCGGCCAGGGTAACCCTGCCATCCTTGTTGGCGTCGGCTTTTTCGAACATCCGTTCGCCCATCTTCATGGCCATGCCATGATGGCCGCCGCCCATCATCGGACCGTGGCCGCGATCACCTTTGCCGCCCGTCATCCCGTCACGCATCGCCGCGTGCCTGGCATCGAACTCGGCGCGGCTGATCGAACCGTCGCCATTGCCGTCCATCATCTTGAAGTGCGCGTCGGCGCGCTGCTTATGGCGGGCCTCCTTATGAGCCTTGACCTCTTCCACCGTGATCGCACCGTCCTTGTTGGCGTCGATCATGGTGAAGCGCTCCTTGACCTTGGCCTCGACCTCAGCGCGCGTCATGTCGGGTTTCATGGCGTGAGAGCCGCCGTCATGTTGCGCGGCAATCACGGGTACGGCCAACGCCATCAAGGCGGCGCCAGCCACTAAAATTTGCTTCTTCATCACTTACTCCTCGGGTAAACGGCTATGGGAGACGACATAGTCAAATCGCCGTGGACCAATGATGAACAGGCCCTCTGGGTTCCGTTAAGAAAAGCGTGGCGTGCATTAACCAAATGTGCCAGTCCTGCCGGGATGAACGAGGGGGTGCACGCGCTGGTCCAGAACAGGCCCGCGGCCAGAGGGCGCGGCCGTCCCCGTCAGTTTGACCCCGATCATGGGGTGGCCATCGCGCTCGACCTCTTTCGCGCGCACGGATATGACCGCGTGACACTCAGCGATCTGACAGGCGCGATCGGTATCAATCCGCCCAGCTTCTACGCCGCCTTCGGTAACAAGGCGTTGCTCTTCATCCGGATTGCGGACCGCTATGCTACGGAGTGGCTGGCTGAGGTGCGGGAGGCTTTCGAGGCCGCGCCCACGCTTGAGGCCGCGCTGGACGCGGTCGTCATGCGCGCGGCGGCGCGCTTTGCCTGGCAGGACGATACCGGAAACGGATGGGGTGGATGCCTGATCCTGGAATCAGCCCGCAACTGCAGCGACGCGGGTGTCGTCGCCCATCTTCGCAAGGCGCGCCTTTCCGTTGCGGCCGCCCTGTATCGCGGCATATCCCGATGGATGCCCGAACAGGTCGTGAGCCTCACCGATCATGTGATGACACTGCTCGCCGGCCTCTCCGCCATGGGGCGGGACGGCGTGGGACAGGATCGCTTGACCAGCGTCGCAAGCCGCGCTGTACGGGCGCTCTCCGGAACCGCTGCACAGGCATAGACCCTAATCATGGATATACTGCTCAGTTCCACCGCGCTGGTGGCGCTTGCCGAAATCGGCGACAAGACGCAGTTGCTGGCCATCCTTCTCGCCACCCGCTTCTCACGCCCACTGCCGATCATTGCGGGAATATTGGCGGCAACCCTGCTCAATCATTTCCTGGCGGCGCTGGCGGGCCATGGGGTCGCGGGCCTGCTCGACAGCACGGCGTTTCGGGTGACGGTGGCGCTTGGCTTTGTCGGCATGGGCCTCTGGACGCTCTTACCCGACCGGATCGACGAGGACGAGATGAAGCTGCCGGGCACCCGGGGCATCTTCATGGGAACGGCCGTGGCTTTCTTCCTCGTCGAAATGGGTGACAAGACGCAGATCGCCACCGTGGCGCTCGGCGCGCAGTTCGGACGCTCCCTCCTCGATGTGTCTCTCGTTACCATAGGAACGACACTGGGCATGATGATAGCCAACGTTCCAGCCGTATATCTGGGAGAAACGTTGATCCGCCGTGTCAGGCTTGGCCTCGTCCGCGCCCTAGCTGCGAGTTTGTTCGTGGCGCTGGGTCTCTGGATGCTCTGGGGAGCGCTCGGGCCGGGGTGAGGATGTTGCGATTTCGCAGGATCGCTGTTAGGCGCGCGCACGTCCATCAACACTGGCCCGAAGGTTCGTTCGCATGTCCGACAAGATCAACCGTGTAGTCCTTGCCTTTTCGGGAGGCCTCGACACCAGCGTGATCCTCAAATGGCTGCAACAGACCTATGGGTGCGAAGTTGTGACCTTCACGGCCGACCTAGGCCAAGGCGAGGAATTGGAGCCCGCACGCGCCAAGGCGCAGCTCATGGGTGTCAAGCAAGAGCATATCTTCATCGATGACCTGCGCGAGGAATTCGTGCGCGACTATGTGTTTCCTATGATGCGTGCCAACGCGCTCTACGAGGGATTGTATTTGCTCGGCACATCGATCGCCCGCCCGCTGATCGCGAAGCGGCAGATCGAGATCGCGAGGATGGTGGGTGCTGACGCGGTGTCCCACGGCGCCACCGGCAAGGGCAACGATCAGGTGCGCTTCGAGCTGGGATATTATGCGCTCCAGCCGGACATCAAGGTCATTGCCCCCTGGCGCGAGTGGGACCTGACCAGCCGCACGCGGCTTATCGAGTTTGCCGAGAAGCACCAGATCCCCATTCCCCGCGACAAGCGGGGCGAAGCCCCTTTCTCCACCGACGCAAACATGCTCCACACCTCATCCGAAGGCAAAGTTCTGGAGGATCCGTGGGAGGAAACCCCCGACTTCGTCTATTCGCGCACCGTCAATCCGGAGGATGCGCCCGACCAGCCTGAATATATCACTGTCGATTTCGAGCGCGGCGACGGCGTCGCGATCAACGGCGAAGGAATGAGTCCTGCCACTTTGCTTGAAACGTTGAACGATTATGGCCGCAGGCACGGCATTGGCCGGCTCGACCTGGTCGAAAACCGCTTTGTCGGAATGAAATCACGCGGCATGTACGAGACACCGGGTGGTGCCATCTACCATCTCGCCCATCGCGGCATCGAGCAGATCACCCTCGATCGCGGCGCCGCGCACCTCAAGGATGAGCTTGCGCCAAAATACGCCGAGCTGCTCTACAACGGTTTCTGGTTCAGCCCCGAACGCGAGATGCTGCAGGCCGCGATTGACCACAGTCAGCAGAAGGTCGCCGGTACGGTGCGCCTGAAGCTCTACAAGGGCGGCGTCTACGTCGTCGGGCGCAAGTCGCCCAACAGCCTCTACAGCGAAAAGGTCGTCACGTTCGAGGATGACGCCGGCGCCTATGATCAGCGCGACGCGGCGGGCTTCATCAAACTGAACGCGCTGCGGCTGCGGCTGCTGGGTCGCAGGGATCGCTAGGGTCAGGACCCATTTAATCCGGCGGACCGCCCGGCTGGTGGAGAAAACGTAATTAATCGCCTTATTCTTCCTGAAAAACTTCTCTATTGCGGCTTCGGTCGGTCTAGAATCCCTATACTGGGGGCACCAACAGGGAGATAACGATGATGGAATTGCTCTGGGAGAGCCTACCAGTCCTCTTGCCTTTCATCGCCGTTGGCTTCGCCGCACAGTTGATCGATGGCGCTCTGGGCATGGCTTACGGGGTTATATCCAGCACTCTTCTGATCGCTATGGGGTTGCCGCCCAAGGCAGCGTCGGCCGGTACACATGCGGCGGAAACGTTCACGACCGCGATGTCCGGGATCAGCCATATCTACCACCGGAACGTGGACTGGCGGCTGTTCACACGTCTCGCCATTCCGGGCGTGATCGGCGGCGTCCTTGGCGCCTATCTGCTGTCAAACGTCGATAGCAGCGCCGTGAAACCTTATGTGCAGAGCTACCTGGCCACCATCGGCCTGTGGCTGATCTGGCGCAGCACGCACGTAATCGAACGGAGCGAAAACCCACGTATAGTGGCCCCCCTCGGACTTTTCGGCGGTTTTCTCGACGCCACGGGCGGAGGCGGCTGGGGCCCTATCGTCACATCGAACCTGCTGCTTCAGGGCGCCAATCCCCGCATGACCATCGGCACGGTCAACACGGTGGAATTTCTGCTGACCCTGTCGATCAGCATCACGTTCGTTATTCATCTTGGCTGGGAAACCTTCACGGTGGCGACCGCAGGCCTACTGATCGGGGGAGTTCTGGCTGCGCCGCTCGGGGCAATGCTGGCCAAACGCGTGGCGGCCAATCGCCTGTTGTTGCTGGTCGGAGTGGTGCTGACGGCCACATCGCTCTATGGCATTGCCAAATCGCTCGATCTGGTCGGCTAAAACCGGATCTGGCCGACAATTCGACACAGCCGAGGAACCCGATTGGCTCGATAGCGCTTCATATCTTTACGGGCGTGGACGGTCCTGTTCACGGTGAGAAGAGCGGACTGAAACCATTGGCAAGCGTGAGGGCCAATTCGCAAACATGCCGGAGACGCGGACAGTTTTGCTCCGCCTCGCGCCGGCCGTGACCGGGCCGCTGATCGCCATCGACTGGGGCACCACAAACCGCCGGTGCTTCCTCATAGAGGATGGGAGGGTCAAGGCGACGACGCGCGACGAGCGCGGGGCTCTCACCATCGATGGCGGCGATTACGAAGGCGAGGTCGCGGCGATCCGCGCACGCTGGGGGAACGCGCCGGTACTGATTGCCGGTATGGCCGGGTCCAATCGCGGCTGGCAAGAGGTCGCCTATATTGGCTGCCCGGCCAAAGCGGAGGATCTGGCCGACGGCATCGAATGGATCGAACCCCGCACGGTGGGTATCGTCCCCGGCGTTGCGCAGCATCATCCCCGGCCCGATGTCATGCGCGGCGAAGAAGTGCAGTTTCTGGGAGCGATCGCGGGGGGATTGGCGCCAGACCCCGGGCTGCTGTGTCAGCCCGGCACCCATTGCAAATGGGCGCATGTCGCCGACGGCGCGATCGTTGACTTCTCGACCGCGATGACCGGGGAACTGTTCGCCCTGATGCACGATCACAGCCTGCTCGCGCCGCAGCTGCAACAGGCGGCCGTGCCTGGCGATGCCTTTCTCGAGGGCGTGAAAGATGCCAGACGGTTTAGCCTCCCCGTGGCGCTGTTCGGAGTGCGCGCGGCATCGTTGCTCGGTAAGCGGCCGGACGGCGATGCGGCCAGCTATACCAGCGGCCTCTTGATCGGCAGCGATGTCGCAGCGCAGGACGTAAGCGGCCGCGCGGTTCATATCCTTTCCGACGGCCCGCTCGGAGATCTTTACGCGGCCGCAACAACAGAGTTTGGCGGCAGGCCGGTGATCGTGGATGGCAGCGCCGCCTTTACGACGGGCATGTCCCTGCTGTGGGAGATAGCAAATGCATGATACCGCCGATTTCGATGCGGCCTTCGCGCGTTGTCCGCTGGTGGCTATTTTACGGGGGCTTCGGCCTGATGAAGCCCCGGCTGTCGGTGAGGCGCTTGTGGAGGCGGGCTTTACCCTGATCGAAGTACCACTGAATTCACCCGATCCGCTGGAAAGCATACGGCGGCTCGCGCACGCTCTCGGGGGTCGGGCGCTGATCGGCGCGGGCACGGTTCTAACCACAGACGAGGTAGCCCAGGTGGCCGCAGCGGGCGGGCGCCTGATTGTCTCGCCCAACACCGATCCGGCGGTGATCGCCGCCAGCCGGTTGGCGGGCCTTGCCTCACTGCCCGGTTTCGCAACGCCAGGCGAGGCGTTGCTGGCGCTGCGGACGGGGGCAAATGCGCTCAAGCTGTTTCCCGCGGAAGGCGCCAGCCCGAAGGTACTGGCAGCGATACGGGCGGTGCTGCCGCCTG
>DASULD010000202.1:0-4655 GCA_036278355.1 Sphingobium sp. | reverse complement strand
CGCGCAAATGAAAAAATGGTGCCCAGAAGAGGACTCGAACCTCCACGACCTTGCGATCGCCAGCACCTGAAGCTGGTGCGTCTACCAATTCCGCCATCTGGGCACGCTTCGGGGTAGGCGGCGCGCTTAACCCTTCGATGTCGGGCTTGTCAATCGCGCAGCGGACTAAAATTTGTTCGCGCCGCTGTTCGGACCCCCAAACGGCATTGTCTCAACCGGCTCTCTGGTGCATGGATCGCTCGCGTCGGCGGGGTTCCGGGCGTGCGTGCGTGCTGATGCATGCGCGAATATCAAAGGCAGACAAAGGCGGGTTCGGATCATGCTGGTGACGATTTTCGGCGGTGGCGGTTTTCTGGGGCGCTATGTCGCGCAAGAACTGCTTTCACGCGGAATGCGCGTGCGGGTTGCAGAGCGCGAACCGGGCAGGGCGATCCGGGTAAAGACACTCGGCGGGCTCGGTCAGACGCAATTGGTAGACGCCGACGTGCGAGACCCGGCCAGCGTCGCGCGCGCTGTCTGCGGCGCGGACGCCGTCATCAATCTGGTGGGCGTGCTTACCGGGGATTTCGACGGGGTGCACGTTCGCGGCGCCGGGAATGTGGCGCGGAGCGCGACGGAGCAGGGCGTGAAGGCGCTGGTTCATGTATCCGCCATTGGCGCCGATCTGGAAAGCCGCGCGGCTTATGGCCGGACCAAGGCTCAGGGCGAGGAGGCGGTGCGCACGGTCTTTCCCAAAGCTGTGATCGTGCGTCCCTCCATCATCTTTGGACCCGAGGATCAGTTCACCAATCGTTTTGCCAATCTCATCCGTTTCCTGCCCGTACTGCCAGTAATCGGCGGGCGGACGAAATTCCAGCCGGTCTACGTCGTGGACGTTGCACGGGCCATTGCCGCCGCCGTCGCCGATTTCGATCGCCATGCAGGCAAGATCTGCGAGTTGGGTGGCCCGCAGGTGCTGAGCATGGCCGAGATCAATGCCTGGATCGCGCAGGCGACCGGCCACCGTCCCGCAATGATACCGGTGCCCGACGCCGTTGCGAGTGCCTTGGCGCGGTTCACGGGCTGGTTGCCGGGCGCGCCGATAACCTTTGACCAGTGGAAGATGCTGCAGCAGGACAATGTGGTTTCGGCAAAGGCAAAGGGACTGCAGGAGTTCGGGATCACGCCGACGCCGCTTGCGGCAGTGGCGGATGGCTGGCTGGTGCAGTATCGTCGGCATGGACGCTTCAGCACCGGCGTGAAGGCTTGATTTCCGTGGCGTCGGACGTCGTGACGCCGGTATTGCTCGGCATCGTGGAGGGGGTGACCGAGTATTTGCCGGTCTCCTCGACGGGCCACCTCATGCTCGCGACTGAGTTGCTGGGATATGATGCCGAGAAATGGGCGCTGTTCAATATCGCGATCCAGCCCGGGGCCATCCTCGCAATTGTCGTCCTTTACTGGCGAACCTTCTGGGACGTGTTTATCGGCCTGTTCAGTTGGGATCCCAAGGCGCTTGCCTTTGTGCGCAACCTTCTGCTCGCGTTCCTGCCGGCCGTTGTGCTCGGTCTTGCTTATGGCGACTATATAGAGGCGCTGCTCGAGAATGTCGTGGTCGTATGCTGGGCGCTCATCGTCGGCGGCTTTGCAATCCTTCTGGTGGAGCGGCTGGCGCGTCCGCGTGAATCCGGCGGCGTCGCGGAGGTCGGCACGCTAACCTCCCTGCTGATCGGGCTCGTCCAGTGCCTGGCCATGGTGCCGGGGGTCAGCCGGTCCGGGGCGACCATCCTGGGCGCAATGACATTCGGCGTGGACCGCAAGACGGCTGCGGAATTCAGCTTCTTTCTTGCCGTGCCGACGCTGTCTGGTGCAACCGCGCTGCAACTGTACAAGCATGGCGGGGCGATGACGGCTACGGACATGGAAGCGATCGCCATAGGGTTCGTCGTCTCATTCGTCGTGGCGTTAGTCGTGGTGAAGGGCTTTGTCGCGATCGTCAGCAAGATCGGTTTCGCTCCTTTTGCCTGGTATCGTATCATTGCGGGTGCGGCGGGCCTCATATGGCTGAGCGCCAAATAGGGCCGATATCGCCCTAATTAATTCGAGGTCCTGCACTCAATAACCTGTCAGACCGAGGCCAGCGGAAAAAATAGGTCAACTAAATTTACCTTTATCGGATTTTTGGCGTGACTCCTGGCTCGCGAAAGCCTATGTGGATCGTCTCCACGTAATCATCCGTCGCAGGAGCATCTCTTATGGGTGACAGTCCCATGCTGAAATTTGTCGGTACCGGGCAGGATTATCCTGCGAAACGGGCGGCGGATGAGCGTGCCCATGACTTTGGGGAGATCAGTCGCAGCTTCCTGATCCAGAAGGCGGAGGAGCAGGCATCGCGCTGTTCCCAGTGCGGCGTGCCCTATTGCTCTACCCACTGCCCGCTGCACAATCATATCCCCGACTGGTTGCGCCTTACTGCGGAGGGCCGCCTGCGTGAGGCCTATGAACTCAGCAACGCGACCTCGACCATGCCCGAGATTTGTGGCCGTATCTGTCCGCAGGATCGCCTGTGCGAAGGTAACTGCGTCATCGAGTTTTCGGGTCACGGCGCGGTCACCATCGGGTCGGTCGAAAAGTTCATCACGGACACCGCCTGGAAGGAAGGCTGGGTCGAGCCGCTGATCGCGGGCGCGGCCACGGGCCAATCCGTCGGTGTCATCGGTGCTGGTCCTGCAGGTCTCACCACGGCCGAATATTTGCGCGCGGCGGGACATGATGTGCATGTTTATGACCGGCACGATCGGGCCGGCGGGCTCCTCACCTACGGCATTCCCGGTTTCAAGCTGGAAAAGGATGTGGTGATGCGTCGCATCCAGCGCCTGAAGGATGGCGGCATCGTCTTTCATGAGGGGTTTGAAATCGGCCGCGATGCGACGCTTGACCAGCTTCGGACAAAGCATGATGCGATCCTGATCGCCACCGGCGTTTACAAGGCGCGTGAGATCAAGGCCCCGGGCATTGGTACCCGCGGAGTGGTGAAGGCGCTCGACTATCTGACCGCGTCGAACCGTGCGGGCTTCGGCGACGATGTGCCCGAACATGAGGACGGTAGCCTTCTCGCCACCGGCAAGAATGTCGTCGTCATCGGCGGCGGTGACACCGCGATGGACTGCGTGCGCACAGCGATCCGTCAGGGGGCGAAGTCGGTAAAGTGCCTGTATCGCCGCGACCGGGAGAATATGCCCGGTTCGCAGCGCGAGGTGGCAAACGCGGAAGAGGAGGGGGTCGAGTTCGTCTGGCTCTCCGCCCCGCTTGCATTTGAGGGGACGGAACAGGTGGCCGGCGTCAAGGCGGCGAAGATGCGCCTGGGCCAGCCCGATGCGTCCGGGCGCCGGGCGCCGGAGCCGGAGCCGGGCAGCGAGTTCACGCTGGAGGCCGACCTCGTCATCAAGGCGCTGGGTTTCGATCCGGAGGATCTGCCCAAGCTGTTCGGATCGGATGACCTCTCCGTCACTCGGTGGGGCACACTGCGCGTCGACCACAAGACTATGATGACAAGCGTGGATGGCGTGTTCGCTGCGGGCGACATCGTTCGCGGGGCTAGCCTCGTCGTCTGGGCGATCCGCGACGGGCGGGACGTGACAGAACATATGCACCGTTATCTGAAGGCCAAGGCCGCCGCCAAGGCGAGCTAAAGGGTCGCGGCGTGAGGAAGCTGTTTGCTGTCGCGATTGGCGTCACTTGCGCATTGTCCAGCATGACAGCAAGTGCCGGTGACGTGGCGGCGACCAATGCTGTGGCTCCTGCCGAACGAGAAAATTCGGCCCGCAAGGCCAGAGATCTGCTAGATTTGATAGCCTCTCCGGATGAAGCGCAACGCAACTTTGTGACCCATTATCTCGCTGCATACGACGCCCTTTTTGAACGCGACGCCGCGATCCGGAATCTGGAAACGCGCAAGCCTGGCCTGATCACTGCGATCAGAGCGAGGATATTGGCGGAGATAGAAACGTTGGCGGCAGTAGAGACGAAACGTAGTTCTGATGCAGTCGCGGAGATATATCAGAGAGCGCTGACAGAAGATGATCTTGATACGGCTATCTCGTTTTATCGGAGTCCTGTGGGCATTCGGATGAGTCGCAAAATGATCGCTGCTGCTGAACAGGAGTACAGAAAGAGCGGCGACAAGGTGGCGGCGCTGGATGCAAACGGCGTGGTCAGAGATATGACGAAAAGCGCGACCGTTGCTGCATTCGAGGCAATCGGACCTGAGGATGGCACCGCTGTCGCCACATTCATGAGAAGTCCAGCCTACCTCAAGATGCAGATGGTCAGTCCCGAGGTTCAGCAGGTTGTGACGCGGGCTCTACTTGCTTCACAAGAGCGCGTGGAAGCCAAAATGACACCGATAATTACACAGGCGATATCGAATTTTTCGGGTCGCTAATCCGCTTTTGTGCGAGAAGTATTATGAGACATGAAATGTTGGAAACCGAACGCCTTCGCCTCGCCGAAGAAGGCATGTACCGCCCGGAATTCGAATCCGACGCTTGCGGTGTCGGCCTTATCGCGGCGACAGACGGCAAGCCCTCGCGCCGGGTCGTCGTCTCGGCGATCGATGCGCTGAAGGCCGTGTGGCATCGCGGCGCGGTCGACGCCGACGGCAAGACCGGTGACGG
>DASULD010000201.1:0-3283 GCA_036278355.1 Sphingobium sp. | reverse complement strand
GATCGTCGGCTTCTGCTGGTACGGAGCCGTCGACATCCGGGTTCTCGCCGCATTGGCGGACAGCAGCAACCGCACCCCGTCATTGGGCTCGAACAAGGTGGTGATACGCCCGGCGAGAGTATTGTCGTCGCCCATATCGGCTCCGGCGCCGGGCCCAGGCGACCCGCCGACCGCGCCCGACGGATATTCGTTGCGCAACCATGGCTGAGTCTTGTTCCACATCACGGCGAAGCGCGTCGCCATCGTGCTGCCCATGGGCAGGTTGATCGCGGCTTCACCGTGGAACGCGCCCGGCGCTCCATAGGAGTCGTAAATTCCGTAGTTCAGGTCGACGAAGCCCTCAACGGTGTCCAGCCTGGGCTTGCGCGTGATGTAGCGGACAAGGCCACCAGTCGCGTTGCGTCCAAACAGCGTGCCCTGCGGCCCCTTCAGCACCTCGACCCGGTCGATATCGAACAGGGCGAACGTCTGGCCCTGGCCGATCGCGATGTAGCCGTCGTCGAGATAAACGGCGTTCGGCGCCTCGACCATGTCATTGAAATCATTCTGGGTCACGCCGCGGATCGTGTACTGGCTGTTCTGGCCAGCGAGCGCGCCGCCGAGATGCACGCCAGGCGTGAGAGACGCGAGTTCGCGGGAATCGGTCACGTTGAGCGCGCGCAGCTGTTCGCCGGAATAGGCGGTGATGGCGATACCCACCTTCTGGATGTTCTGCTCACGACGCTGCGCGGTAACGATGATCTCGCCCGACAGTGCCGAGCCGCCTTCGTCGGCCTGGTCCTGGGCCACCTGATCCTGCGCGGGAGCAGCGCCCGGCGCATCCTGCGCCAGCGCGGGACCGGCGAGAGCGCCAACGGCTACGGCACAAAGTAAAGATGCCCGAATTCTAATATCTTTCCTCATTACCATTCCCCTTAATAATAATAATGTGTAACCTGATCCTACAATAATATTATTTTATTATACTCTTCGACCAAAGATAACATTATACAATTACTAATTCTTTTTATTAGAGACTTTCCGAGAAACTAGAAAATCTCGCATCCTGGCAGACCACAAGAAATCAGTCGGTCCGACGGGAAGTTCGTGATGATTTCGCAACCATCCTTGGTGACTACCACTTCTTCTTCGATCCGGGCAGCGCCCGATCCGTCCTCGGCGCCGCACCAGGTTTCAAGGGCAAACACCATACCTTCGCGCAGCGGCTGGTTCTGGCCACGGTAGCGCTTGGAAATAATCGGCCGCTCCCAGAGCGACAGCCCCACGCCGTGACCATATTGCAGGAGAAATGCCTCCGCCTCGTCGCGGTAGCCGAACTCGGTCGCGTCCGGCCAAACTTCGGCGACCTCGTCAGGCGTAACCCCCGGCCGGATCATGTCGATCGAGGCGCTGATCCACTTCGAGGCCTTCTCATAGGCGTCAATCTGGTACTTGTTGGGCTCCCCGCAAATGAAGGTCCGGTAATAACAAGTCCGGTAGCCGTTGAACGAATGCATGATGTCCAGGAACACCATGTCTCCGGGTTGGATCATGCGATCGGAAAATGTGTGCGAGTGCGGGCGGCCGCGTGGACCCGACACCGAATTGACGCATTCGACACGTTCCGACCCCATGCGAAACAAATTGTCATTGGCGATTGCCACAAGTTCGTTTTCGCGCGTGCCCGGCCTGATCGCCTTGGCGATGTCCACATAAGTGGCATCCACCATTGCCGCAGCCATCTTGAGCAATTCTATCTCGTCCGGCGTTTTGATTTCGCGGGCGTCCAGCAATGCCTGCTGACCGTCGACCACTTCGATGCCCTCGGCCTCGAGCGCTCGGAGCATCGGAAGTTCCATGATGTCGATGCCGAGCGGCTGTTTTTCGATCCCGAAATGAACGAGCGCCTTCTTGATCTGCTTCGCGAAATCGCCCTGCACGTTCATCCACGGCGGGAGTCCACCCTGCATGGTCGAGATCGGCGCGGCCACGTTGTCGGCGATCCACGGCGACGACAACCGCTTGGCGGGCGGCGCCGGATCCCAGAGAAACGGAGGCCCTTCGGCAGGGCAAAGCGCATAGCGCATGAACTTGTCGCGCGCCCATTCGCCGATATGCGTACCGGTGACATAGCGGATATTGTCGAAATTGAAGCACAATACCGCACCAAGGCCCGCGTGGCGCACGGCTTCCTGCGCCCGCTTCAATCTTGCCTTGAACAAGCGGTCGTAATCAATGCCGCGTTCCCAGTCTTTAGCCTGGGTACCGAAACTTGCGCCGGCATGTGGTCGGTTATACTTCATTTTTTCAGTTTTCCCCGTCGGTCGCTAAAAAGTGAATTCCTGAACGCGATCAGCTAAATCGCAGGGCTAATCTATCCGGCGATCCCGGAATTCCTGTGACGATCTGCCTCAAGACTCCCATCTACCGCGCGACAATTGCAAGAATGAGTACGTTTATTCCTCATTCCTTGACGCAATTCCCGATTGCAGCCTCCGATTTCATGAACCTTCCATGGCCTGCCGCCTGGCATCCCTGAACTGCCTAACCCAATCAAGCTGTCTGACTTAATTTCGTTATTTTTGGCTTGATGGCAAGAATTGTCGATTTTTCTTGCGCTGTCAAGCCGCTTTGCGTACTTAATTATCCGACCCCGTCACTCAGGCGCCGACTGGCGAAGAGGGTGGGGTTGTGCAGTAAAAGCTTGGATAGGGGGCAATGGGCGGACGTGCCCAGAGCAGGGAGAAAAGCGCCGTGGACAGCGCCTTCGACTTTACGAATGGCTACGCCGCGCTGAGGGTCTTGTGCGGCGCCTTCTTCATCCCGCACGTTGTGGGCAAGATCACCGCGCGGGAAGCCTCGGTCGCGTTCTTCGAACTGGCTGGATTGAAACCGCCGCAACTCTGGTCCTACGCGGCGATGGCAATAGAGATCGCGCTGGCCGCCTGTCTGGTTCTTGGCATTCTGACGGTCTACGCCGCTTACCTGGCGTGCCTTTACCTGCTGATTGCCGCAGCGGTGAACTTCGGCCTCTCGCGCAAATGGCTGTGGCATATCGGGGGGAGCGAATGGCCGGTGTTCTGGGCGTTATGCTGCGCGGTCGTAGGCCGATACGGGACGCATTGATGCGCAGCCGCAGCGAAGACGGAGCATAATAGTGAAAGTAGCATTCATAGGTCTTGGACGCATGGGGCAAGCGATGGCCCGGCGGCTGCTTGATGCGGGCCACGATCTCGTTGTGTGGAACCGCACGCCGGATCGGCTGGGCGAACTCCTGGACATGGGCGCAACCATGGCCGACTCG
>DASULD010000200.1:0-2556 GCA_036278355.1 Sphingobium sp. | reverse complement strand
GCGATGACGAACTTTAACTTCCGTGTTCCGGGCCTGCCCCTTACCGTGGTCGCGGCCGATGGCCTCCCGGTTCAGCCAGTGGAAACCGATGAGGTTCAGATCGCGATCGCGGAAACCTACGATTTCATCGTCACGCCCGGTGCCGAGGCGGCCTATGGCATCGTCGCCGAAGCGATCGACCGGTCCGGGCTTGTCCGTGCGACACTGGCCAGCCGTCACGGCCTTGTCGGGGCGGTGCCGGATCTGCGCAAGCGGCCGCTGCTCACGATGCGCGACATGGGCATGGACATGTCGTCGATGGAGATGGGCGAGGGCGGCGTCATCGACCTCAGCAAGCCCGCGAGCGATGAGATGAAGGGCCACTCCATGTCGATGCGCGATCCGTCCGTCGCGCCAAGCGTGAAGATGGGTCCCGGTGTCGCAACATTGTCGCCGATGCCCGCCGACCGGCTGGCAGACAGGCCGACCGGTCTCGAGGAAGTGGACCATCGCGTCCTCACTTACGCCGATCTGCGCGCGCTGCACCCCAATCCCGACGGACGTACGCCCACCCGCGAAGTCGACATCCATCTGACCGCCAATATGGAACGGTATATGTGGTCCATTGATGGCACCACTCTGTCGGAGAATCCGGAGCCGATCCCCTTCCGGCTGGGCGAAAGGGTGCGGGTCAACCTCATCAACGACACCATGATGCCGCACCCGATACATCTGCACGGTCATTTCTTTGAACTGGTCACGGGCGATGCGGGACATCGGCCCCGCAAGCACACCGTCAATGTCCTGCCCGGCGGAAAGGCTTCCTTCGACCTTACCGCCGACGCAGAGGGTGACTGGGCCTTTCACTGCCACATGCTGCTGCACATGCATGCGGGAATGATGCGTGTCGTCAGCGTCCGGAAAGAGGAGGGCACCGCATGAGGAGGGCGTCGGTTGCGCTGCTGGCGGCGCTCTGCATCGCGGCGCCCGCCGATGCGCAGGACACTTCGCACCATCACCATGGAGCCGCGGCCACGCCCGCCACTGGCGAACAACCGGCGGACAAACCCGGCGACGTAGCGCCTCCGCCGGCCCCTTCAGATCACGCGGCCGACCGATTCTTCGATCCCGCCCGCATGGCCCGCGCGCGCGCGGTGATGGCCGGAGAAAGCCGGTTCCGGACATTCACGCTCGGCATCGGGCAACTGGAATACCGGACCGGCAAGCACCCGGACAGCTACGCATGGGAAGCCGGCGCCTGGTATGGCGGCGACATCGATCGATTTGCGATCGCCAGCGAGGGCGAGGGCGCTTTCGGCAAGGCTCCGGAAAAGGTCGAGATACGCGCCTTCTGGCGCCATGCTATCAATCCCTGGTTCAACCTGCAGCTTGGGGCGCGGCATGATGTGCGCCCCGACCCGGAACGCAGCTACGCGATGATCGGTATCGATGGCGTGGCTCCCTATTGGATAGAGGTCGAGGCCCAGGCCTTTTTCTCTGACAAGGGCGATGCCCATTTCCGGGCAAAGCTGGGCTATGACCAGCGGATCACTCAGAGGCTGGTGCTGGAGCCGGAAGTGGAGATCGATGTCTCCCTGCAGGATGTGCCGGAACTGGGGATCGGGTCCGGCATCGAAAGCGTCGAACTTGGTGCGCGCCTGCGTTATGAAATCCGCCGGGAGCTGGCTCCCTATATCGGCATCCACTGGGAACGCCGGTTGGGAGAAACAGCCGATCTCGTCAGAGCGCATGGCGAAACGCCGGGCGCGCTGTCTGCCGTCGTCGGTTTGCGCGCCGCATTCTGAATGTTTTGCCGGAAGGCCTCTCAACAGCAGGTTCGGGTATCTTGTCAGTGTAAAACCGCTAAAGTGTTTGCTCCGGCCGGTTTATTGCTGCGTTCATGGGCAACATACTGATATCCGCGCTGGCGTTTGCCGCAGTTACACTCGCTTCAACCGCCCGCGCGGAAACGCGCTTCGGCGTTGAGGTCGATCGGCTCGAGCTGCATGTAGGCGAAGGTCCCGAACATTTCCTTTTCGACAGCACGTTCACGCTTGGCACCGACACTCAGGGTCTGGTTGTTAAAGTGGAAGGCGGCAGCGATGTCGGCGCCCACATCGACGAGGTCGGGGCACAGGCGCTCTACGCCCGATCCGTTACTGACACGGTGAGAGTCATGGTCGGGGCGGGCAATCAATTCCGTAGCGGCGAAGATTTGTCATTCGCCAGCCTCGCCGTGGAGGCCGAACCTTTTCCTGGGCTCGAAGCCGAGCATTATTTCTTCCTGTCCGAACATGGTGACCTTACCGGCGCGGCGCAGCTGGTATACGGTGTCGATCTGCCTGCCGGCATCACGTTGGAACCGCGCGCCGCTCTGGGCTGGTCCGCGCAGGACGTCCCGGCGGAGGAACTGGCTTCAGGCATCAGCGAGTTCGAGCTTTCGCTTCGTGTGCGCAAGCAGTTGCTGCCCCCGCTCAACGGTTATATCGGCGTGGTTCGCGAGGAGTTGGCGGGCGGCACACGCGATATTGCGCGAGCGAATGGCGACGAAACCGGCATTACACGCGCGATCGTGGG
>DASULD010000199.1:0-49111 GCA_036278355.1 Sphingobium sp. | reverse complement strand
CGGTGATGGGTGGCGCTGACGCGATAGCTCGCCCTCCCGTGCCCGATGACGCGGTCATGCTGCGCGCGGCGGTGGAACTGACACGCGACATATCGGCAGCAAGGCCGTCAATCTACTGGCCCGATATGATGGGATCGGCTGCGCTGGGCTATGGCGCGCTTGCCCTGGCCATTTTGACGGACAGCACGGCGCTTGCATTGGCCGCCGGAGTCGTCGCGGCGCTGGCGCTCTATCGTGCGCTGCTCTTCATTCATGAGCTGACGCATATTCACAGGAACGCGCTGCCCGGCTTTCGGCTGGCCTGGAATATAATCGTCGGCATTCCCATGCTGACGCCGTCCTTCATGTATGAAGGGGTACATACGCTGCATCATGCGCGCACGCGCTACGGCACGGCGGACGATCCGGAATATCTGCCGCTCGCGTTGATGAAGCCGTGGTCACTGCCGTTGTTCGTGATAGCCGCGCTGCTGGCCCCGCCGGCGCTGCTTATCCGTTTCGCCGTCCTGACGCCGCTGGGGGCTCTGTTTCCGCGGCTGCGGCGGTTGTTGTGGGAACGCTACTCCGCCTTGTCGATCAACCCCGCCTTCCGTCGGCGCCCGCCGGAGGGGGAATTTAGGCGCATGGTTTTCTGGCAGGAAACCGGCGCGTGCATCTGGGCCATTTTGGTGCTGGCGAGCACGCAGTTTATCGGCTGGCGGCCGCTGCTGGTGGCCGTTGCGGTGTTTTCCGCAACCGCCCTTCTCAATCAGCTACGTACTTTGGTTGCGCATCTGTGGGAGAACGACGGCGACGCGATGACGGTCACCGCGCAGTATCTCGACTCTGTGAATGTGCCGCCGCCCGTGCCCGCGGTGCTGCTGTGGGCGCCGGTCGGACTGCGGTATCATGCGCTCCACCACTTGCTGCCCAGCCTGCCTTATCATTCGCTGGGGGAGGCGCATCAGCGGCTGGTGACGCATCTGGGCAGTCAGTCGACCTATATGCGGGCAAGCCATCGCGGCATGATTCCCCTGGTGATGAGGATCGCCCGCAGCACGATAAGCCGGGCCTGACCGATCATTCCTCCGTTCGCATCAGGACCGCTTCACCCAGCAGCAGGAACAGCAGAAACGGGGCCCACGCGGCAAGCAGCGGCGGATAGGCGCCAAGATTGCCCATCGCCAGTGAGAAATTGTCGGCGACGAAGTAGGTAAAGCCCAGAGCCATGCCAATGACTGCCCGCACGAAAAGGTGGCCCGACCGCGCCAGCCCGAACGCGGCCACGGAACCAAGCAGGGGCATGAGCAGCGCGGAAAGCGGGCCGGAAATTTTGTGCCACAGATTCGCCTCCAGCTCTGCGGTAGGTCGTCCGGCATCGCGCAGATCGGCAATCGCGCGCCGCAGCGCCAGGAAATTAAGCCCGTCGGGATCGACCTTCGCGAGCGTGAACTGGTCGGGCCGCACACCTTCGGCCGCGTGGACGGTGCCGAGAGCGCGGCTGGTTCCCCGATTGACGTCGAACAGGCGCGCGTCGGTCAGTATCCAGTTTTTTGCGGCCACATCGTAACGACCCGCGCGCGCGCGCAGGATGGCAACGAGCCGGTTGTCCACGCGCCGGTATATCTCCACACGCTCCAGCCGGACAGCGGCACCTTCGCCCGTGACCACGCCGGCCGTCACGAGGTTATTGCCCTCCCGCACCCAGATATTCGTCTTGATGCCCGTGACGCGAGGCACATCCCCATAGCCCACCGCTTCCCAGGCATCGAGCGCCGCGGTGGATCGGGTCACGATTCGCTCATTGAAGGCAAAACTGAGCATGGCGATGCCCGTCGCGGCGAGGATCAGCGGCGCCAGTATCTGATGCGCGGAGAGGCCAGCCGCCTTCATCGATACTATCTCGCTGTGCTGGTTCATGGTCGCAAGCGTGATCAATGTGCCCAGAAGGACGGAGAAGGGCAGGAAGCGCGCGACGATCTCCGGCAGGCGCAGCCCCATGTAGCGCCACAACTCCGCCTCGCCATTGCCCGGCGCAGCGAGAATGTTGCCGCTTTCGCCAAGAAGATCGAGCGTCATCAACACGATCACGAGCATCGCCAGCACCGCGAAAGTGCGGATCAGGAAGCTGCGCGCCATGTAAAAGGCGAGGCGGCGGGACGGAAAGAATTGAAGCTGCATGCGACCTCGCGCGCCTTCCTTAAACTGTCAGTCTCAGTTTGCGGCGCCCGAACCGGAACCACAATGTCAGCCAGCGCATGGATTTGGCGAACACAGCATCCAGCGCGCCGATCGGCTGCCCCCCGGGCCGATGCGCGACCACATGGTACATCCAGATGATGATCGCGCTGAAAACAAGGAAAGGTCCCCAGAGCGCAAGCAACGGATCGACCCTGCCGCTGGCTCCCATCGCCTCTCCATACTGATTGATCTTGTGGTAGGTGACAATGAATACGATGGAAAGGAACACTCCCAATGCCGAGGTGGAACGCTTGGGCGGGACGGCGAAAGCTAGTGCGGCGAGCGGCAGCAGCATCATCATCGCGACCTCGGCCATGCGAAAGTGGAAATTCGCCCTTACCTCGTTTCGTGTCGCCGTGTCGGTGCGGGGGGCTGCGCCAACCCGCGCCAGTTCCGGAAGGGTCAACTCACGGTCCCGGTCGCCCCGCCCCCGGAACGAGGCGATCCTGGGCAGGCTGACGGGTAGGTCGTGCCCTGAAAAGCTGAGAATGCGGGGACTTGCGGACGTGCCGGAACGCTGCACCAGGACGCCATCGGTCAGGCGCAGGATGATGGTGTCGGGGTCGTCGGTGCCGAGAAAGCGGCCCCGAGCGGCCGTAACCGCCATCGATTGACCCATTTTTTTCTGGTCGATCCGCATGAAGATGCCCCGCAGATCGCGCCCGCCCTCGCGGCTTTCCTCGATACGCAGGGTCATGCCCTTGCCGATGTTGGTGAATTCACCGACTTTGATCGAGGCCCCGAGCGCGCCGGAACGCAGCTCATATTGCAGGCCCTCATACGCATAACGCGCATAAGGCTGAACGAACCCGACTATCGCGAGATTCACCAGCGCCAGCGCCACCGCGTACATGTAAGGCACTTTCATCAGGCGGGCGGGCGACAGGCCCACGCCGCGCAGTACGTCAAGTTCCGATGACAGGGCGAGGCGCCGGAACGCCAGCAGGATGCCGAGCATCAGCCCGATCGGGATGCCGAGCGACAGATATTCCGGGATGAGGTTGGCGAGCATGCGCCATACCACGCTGACCGGCCCCCCCTGTGCTGCCACAAAATCGAAAAGGCGCAGCATTCGGTCGAGGATCAGCAGCATAGCGGCGATCACCAGCGTGCTGATCAACGGCACCGCTATCATTCGGGCTATATACCGGTCCGTGGCGTTCAGAAGTTTCAATATGTCGTCGTCCCGTCACCATGTTTTGGCCGCAAATGCCGCCCATAGCAAACTTGGGGCAAACAGGGCCATCCGCGTAACACCCCAGTTGGTGGCGCGGGCTATAGCTTCGAGGAGAAGGTTGGTCATGTTGAAATTTTCCGCTGCCGTGATGGCGCTGGCTGCGACGGCGGCGACGCCGCTGATGGCAGAGTCTGCCGCAGCAGCGCCGATCGGCCCGGATGCAAATGTATGCCAGCAGGGCAATTCGCCTGCCGTGCTGGTCCACGTGCCTGCATTCAAGGTTCGCACGGGTAAACTCCGCGTTCAGGTTTATGGCAGCAATCCGGCGGATTTCCTTGCCAAGGGACAATGGATGAAGCGGATCGACCTTCCCGTGGTTCCCGCCGGTCCCATGAATATCTGCGTTGCGTTGCCTAAATCCGGGCGGGTTGCCATTGCCGTGCGGCACGACCTTGACGGCAACGGCAAGTCCGGCTGGAGCGACGGAGGCGGATTTTCCGGCAATCCGGATATTTCTCTGACACGCTTGAAGCCCGACTACAGCAAGGTTGCGATCGTGGTCGGCGACGAGGTGAAGAGGATCGACGTCTATCTCAACTATCGCCGCGGGTTGGCGATCAAGCCGGTAAAGTCATAGACTATGGTCTGCGTTGCCCTCCTTTCCAATCCAAGGTCCACGGGCAACCGCCGGTTGCTGCCGCGCGTCCGCAGCTATTGCGCCAGTCATCCCGACATCTTCCATTACGAGGTGGAAAGCGTGGATCAGATCGGCCGGGCGATGCAGGTGATCGCGCATGTGAAACCGGCGGTAATCGTTATCAACGGCGGTGACGGCACGGTGCAGACCGCGCTCACCGAACTGTATCAGGGCGATTATTTTCAAGGCCCCGTGCCTCCGGTCGCGGTGCTGCCCAATGGCAAGACCAATTTGATTGCGCTGGATCTCGGCATTCGGGGCGATCCGATCAAGGCGCTCGAACGTATCGTCGCCATCGCGAAGGACGGAGTCGAAAGCCACGTCGTCGCACGGGAACTGATCGCTTTGTCCGATGGAGAGGCCAACAGCCGCCCGGTGCTGGGAATGTTCCTGGGCGGCGCGGGCCTTGCCGATACGATCCTTTATTGCCGCAACCGCATCTATCCGCTCGGGCTGTCGAACGGCATGTCCCATTTTCTTGCGGCCCTGGCAGTGTTCGCATCGGTCCTGTTCGGCGTGAAGGGCAAGTTCATGCCGCCCGCCGCCCGGCCGGTGTCTATTTCCCTGATCCGCGACGGCGAGCTTGCCGGGCGCTTTGCTGTACTGATCGTCACGACGCTGGAACGACTGTTGCTGGGGGCCAGGCCGGGGAGCGGTGAACCGGTTGGAGGACGACTGAAGCTGCTTGCAGTCGACCATAGCGCGCCCGCGATGATGCGGATGCTGTTTGCCAGCGCGATCGGCCGTTTCGGTTCGACGCGGATGCGCGGCATTCATCTGGAGCAGGGCGACACCATACGTATCGAGGGTGAGAACAGCAGCGTCATCCTTGACGGAGAACTGTTTCAGGCCGCGAACGGCCGCCCGATCGTCCTCAAGTCCACGCCACCGGTTCCGTTCCTGCGTCTCGCGGCGTGAGTGGCGCCATTGCAGCGAGGGTCGGCGACGAACTGACCAAGCCGGTCGATCCGCATGTTGCCGCAATGGCGGCTGCCATCGCCGGGCGGTACGGAACGGCTGCGCGCGCGGTGCTGTTCTACGGATCATGCCTGCGCGAACGGCAGCTAGATGGGCTGATGCTCGATTTCTATCTGATCGTGTCCGACTATGACACCGCCTATGACCGGACGTGGCTCGCCTGGGCGAACAGTGTGATCCCGCCAAATGTATTCCCCTTCAGCCAGGGGGAGCTGTCCTCGAAATACGCCGTTCTTTCCGAAGTCGACTTTATGCGGCTGTGCGGACAGGGTGCGGACAATGTCTCCGTCTGGGCACGATTTTCTCAGCCGTCGCGGCTTGTCTGGTCGTCGGACGATGCCGCGGCGCAACGAGCTATAACGGCGATCGCGCAGGCTGGACCGACATTGCTGCGTCTCGCACAGCCTCTTGTGGACGTGTCATCGCGCGGGGACTGGCGCGCTCTGTTTGAGCAGGGCTTTGCCGAGACCTACAGGGCGGAGCTACGTGCCGAGCGCAGGGGAAGGTCCACATCCATCGTGGACAGCGATCCGGACTTTTATCGGGACATGTTCGACGCGGCGGTTGCGGATCGCATTATTGATCCCGCATCAGTGCCGGGTGAGACTGCCAGGATCGCTGCTGAACGGGCGTGGGGCCGTCTGAGACGGCGCGGAAAGAAGCTCAGCGTCCTGCGTCTCGTCAAGGCGAGCTTCACGTTCGCCGGGGGCATCGATTATCTTGCCTGGAAGATTAACCGTCACGCCGGAACCAGCATAAAAATCAGCCCGTGGCAGCGTCGCCACCCGCTGATCGCCGCCATGCTCCTGCTGCCTCGTCTGCTTCGGAGCCGCGCGGTAGGTTAGTGTTCGGCGGCCTCCCGACAAGCTCCGATCGGCGTCAGGCCTTGCGATCGGATCGTTTCGCAGGAGGGGCGTTGCTGCGTCTGGGGCGTTCGCCGGAGGCCGACGCGGCGGGCCTGCGTCCCGCCATCCTGCGCGAAGCCTGCGCCAGCGCCTTTCTGAGCGAGGTCAGCGTATAAGGCTTGCGCAGCAGCTCATGGCCTTCGAACATGCTGCTTTCCACTTCGCCGGCATAGCCCGTCGCGAATATGACCGGTATCGAACGAAACGGCGCTGGCAGGGCGGCGATCATTTCCGGTCCGGTCATGTCGGGCATCAACACGTCGCTAAGAATAAGGTCGATCTTGCCATCCGCATCGAGAGCGGAAATGGCATTGTGCGGATGGCCGCAGCCGATCACCTCGTGGCCTAGCTCCATCAGCGCGGAGCGGGTCTGGGCGAGTACGCGCGGGTCGTCTTCGACCACAAGTATTCTCAGGGGAGGCGGGTCGTCCTCGTTCGCGGCCGCTCTGCTCGCGGGTTCCATTACTGAGCCCGGGCTCCTGCCCAGATCCGAAGCAATCGTGTGACGCGGGAAGTAGAGGTGAACCTCGGTGCCTTTTTCCGGTTCGGAAAGGAGCCGAACCTCGCCGCCGCACTGACCGATAAAGCCGAATACCTGGCTGAGGCCAAGCCCCGTCCCCTTGCCCACGGGCTTGGTGGTGTAAAAGGGCTCAAAGGCGTGACTCAATGTCTCGGCATTCATTCCTCGTCCGGTGTCGATCACCGAAAGCAGGATATATTCGCCCGCCGGACAGTCACCGATTTCCCTTGCGACGAGACGGGACTGGCGGGTTCGGATGACTAGGGTGCCGCGCCCTTCCATCGCATCGCGCGCGTTCGCCGCCAGATTGAGCAGCGCGTTTTCGAACTGGTGGCGGTCGGCATGAAGTTGCCAGCTACCGCAATCGAGCTCAAACTTGATCGTGAGCTGATCGCCCATAGCCCGGTCAAGCAGATCGGCCATACCGATCACAAGGGAGTCGGGGTCGTGGGGTTCCGGCAGATTAGGCTCGGATCGTGCGAACGCGAGCAACCGTCGCGTCAGGGCTGAGGCACGGCCCGCGCCATCCAGCGCACTGTCGATGTGCCGCAGCGCCTCTGAACTCTTGACGCGCCGTCTGGCAAGTTCAAGTCCGCCCACGACAATCGTAAGCATATTGTTGAAATCGTGGGCAATTCCTCCCGTAAGCCTGCCGACTGCCTCCATCTTCTGTAGCTGGCGCAGGCTTTCTTCCATGCGGGCTCGATCGTCGGTTTCGCGCCGCAGCTTTTCGTAGGCAAGCTCAAGTTCCGCAGTGCGCGCCGCCACCGCCGACTCAAGTTTCTGCGCGCGATGATATTCCTCGTCAATCAGCCGCTGTTCTCGTCGGCGTTCCCGTATTGCGGATCGCGCAACCCACGCGGCGACCAGCAATGCGACCACCAGCGCGAGGCCGGCCAGGCGATAGGTGGTGCCAACTGTCTGAAGCGACGCGCCGGCCCTTGCGGCCGATTGGCTATGTTCCTCCAACCGGCTGGTCTCGGTGTCGACGATCTGATCCAGTAGTGTTGAAATCCGCGCAAGCCCCGGATCCTTGCTCGCCTGATAATATTTCCCGAGAGCGGCAATTTTTTGATCGTAGTTTGTGCGGAGCGCGATGTCGCTGAGCATCGCGCCGCGTGTCCGGAACGCCTCCGACAGCTTGGCGAGGAGCCGGGCCTGGCCCGCATCGTCACGCGTGGCAAGGCGCAAGGCTTCCAGTTCCGCAGAGGCGTTTTTCCATTGGTCCTGATAGACACGGCCGACATCCTTATCCATGCCGACCACATAGCGCGCCAGCGTGGCCTCCGATCGCGCTATGGACGCGTCGAGACGTCTCGCCAGCGTCATTATCTCGTAGCTGCGCCGCTGTTCCGCCAGTGCTTCGTCGCGTTCCTGCGCAGCCGTGCCCGCAAAGTACAGCAACGCGCCAAGGGCAGCAGCAAGGGCGCATCCGATGACTAAAGGCAGGATGCGGTCCACCCGCCGCTTCCACGGCGGGGCTTCCTCGCTTGGCCCCACGCTTTCCTGATCCATCAGCTTCGCTTAAACGAATTGCCCGGCGGAAGAAAGGCGCGCTTGCGCTGCTGGCGGGCCGGTATCAGGCCAGAACGCCAGTCGCCTTGCCTGCGGCCTCGAACATACCGAGTATCTGCCCCACCTGCTCGCTCGTATGTTCGGCGCAGAGCGAACAGCGCAGCAGAAACGTGCCAGCCGGGGTGGCGGGCGGGCGCGCCATGTTGACGTAGAGGCCGAGCTCCAGCAGCGCCTGCCACATGGCGACGGCCTGTGTCTGGTCCTCCAGCATGACGGCGATGATGGCCGACTGCGCCGTCTGTGTCCCCAATGTGAAACCAAGATCGCGCAGTCCCTGATGCAGCCGGCGACTGTTTTCCCAGAGATGTGCGCGCTTGTCCTGCGCGTGCATCAGCTTGCGGATGGAGGCGGCGGCCGTGGCGACAACGCTCGGCGGAAGCGAGGCCGTGAACACATAGGGACGGCAGACGAGCCGGAGTACGTCGAACTTGGGATGGTTGGAAACGCAAAATCCGCCCACGGTGCCTACAGACTTGGAGAAGGTGCCGACGACGAAGTCGATGTCCTTCTCGACGCCCTGCTCCTCATAGACCCCGCGGCCGTTCGGACCGAAAAAGCCCATGCCATGCGCCTCATCCACCAGAATCATGCAATTGGGGTGTTTGCGGACCGCCGCGACCATATCGGGAAGCGGGGCGACGTCACCGAGCATCGAATAGACGCCTTCGAGCACCACGAGCTTCTGCGCGTCGGCAGGAAGACGGCCAAGGCGCTTGTCCAGGTCCTCGACGCTGTTGTGGCGGAAGCGGACGATCTCGGCCACGCCCAGGGCGCAGCCGTCATAGATGCTCGCATGGCTGTCGGCATCCAGCACCACGTAGTCGCCCTTGCCCGCCAGGGTGGAAATCATGCCCAGGTTCGCCTGGTAGCCGGTTGAAAAGACGATCGCATGGGCGGTGCCGTAGAATTCCTTCAGCGCCTCTTCGCATTCCTTGTGCCCCTGATAGGTGCCGTTAAGTACACGGCTGCCCGTGGTGCCGGATCCGAAATTGTCGAGCGCGTCCTTCCCCGCCCGGATCACGTCGGGATCGAAAGTCATCCCCATGTAGTTATAGGTGCCCAGAAGGATCGTTTCCCTTCCCTTTATAACGGCGAGGGTAGGGGACTTCACCTCGTCCATGACGATGGCAAAGGGATCGCGTACGCCCGTGGCGAGCAATGCCTCGCGTTCGGCGATCAGAGGATCGAACTTGGAAAGAAGGTCGGTCATTCGATATTTTCACCTTGTAAAGTCATGCCGAAACCGGGTCGGCATCCATAGCGCCAACGAAGGGACCGGCGCTGAGCGAGGGACCCGAAACGGGTCCAGAGCTACGGCAACTTCAACTCCGCAATTTTACGACGGCGTCCACCAGTTGCCCGACCGTTTCGATCTCCGCCTGCATGTTCATGGTGATGATGATGTCGAACTCATCCTCGATCGCCGCAACGAAATCCATCACGGTCAGGCTGTCCCATTCAAGATCCCCGGCGAAAGTCGTCGCCTCGGTCAGATCGATGTCCTTCTTGTTGAACGGCGCGACTTGCTCGGCGACGGATTCGAATATCTGCTGGCGGTCGGTCATCACGCTCGTCTTTCCATGCGGTTTGCGGGCTCATGCCCGTCGAGGCGGTCTTTTGGCAAGTGAATAAGGCGGCAATCGGGCATCATCATGCTGATCAAAGGATCACCGGAATTCCTTGGCGATCTCCCCCAGCCCGGCGGCCGTATCGATTTCGGGCCTCCAGAAATCGGCGGGTGGCCTTTTGGACGGGTCCGCCACCCAATCTGTATGACACAGATAGCGCACCCGGTCCGCTGTGAGCTTCGCGCCGTCGCCGCGCACAAGGCGGTCCATCCAGGCCACGCCGCGCAGGATCGCAGGGGCGACGGGGACGGCCCGCACGGGCCTTCTCAGTGCCCGCCCGATTTCTGCGGCGAGTTCCGGATGGGAAAACCCGCCGGGCGTACCGTCGTCGATCTCCCAGAGCTGCCCGGTGTGGACGCCCCCGGCTTTCCCACACAGTGCCACCAGCAGCCGGGCGAGGTCACGCACGTGAATGAGCGAGGCGCGGCCAGCCTGCGGCACCGGCAGGAATCCGCGTCGGGCGACGCGCAGGATCTCGCGAAACTCGGTGTCGCGCGGGCCATAGACTGCGGGAGGCCGCACTATCGTCCAGTCCAGGCCGGAGGATCGCACATGATCTTCCGCCAGCGATTTCGACCAGCAATAATCGGAAAGGTCACGTTCCCGTGCCGCGAGCGACGACACATGGACAAGCCGCCTGCCCCCCGCGCGCTTCATCGCTGCGACAAGGTTGGCGGTGCCGGTGGCATTTCCGGTCTCAAAGGCCGCACGGGATGGCGCATTGACCACACCGGCGATGTGCAAGATCACATCCGCCCCACGCACCAGCGCGTCGAGCGCATCTGGCTCGCTTAGGGTTCCCCCAATCCAGGTCACGCCGTCACGCGGCTCCCGAGGCCGACGGGTGAGCGCATGTATCGTGAATCCGTCTGCGAGCAGACGCTCGACCGTCTCCGCGCCAACGAAGCCGGTGGCCCCTGTTACCGCGACGATCCTCTGTCCGGTGACGGCGCTCACAACATGACCATATGGTCCCGATGGACCAGCGCCGGGCGCACGGCGTCGCCGAGCAATTCGGCGATCTCATGCCTGCGTTTCCCCGTGATTCTTACTGCATCTGGTGCGTCATATTCGGCAAGGCCACGCGCGATCGGCCGCCCATCCGGAGCGATGATGTCGACCACGTCGCCCCGCGCGAAGGCACCGGTCACTGCCGTCACCCCGGCAGGCAGCAGGCTGTTGCCCTTGCGCAGCGCCGCCTCCGCGCCCGCATCAATCATGATCCGTCCTTTGATTGCGAGCCGCCCGGCAAGCCAGTTCTGACGCGCGCGCTTGCCCGAACGGGCGAGGAAAACCGTGCTGTTCGCGCCGTGCTCCCACGCTGACAGCGGACGGTCTGTCTTGCCCGATATGATCGCCAGATGCGCGCCCGCGCCGGTGGCGATCCGCGCGGCCTCGATCTTAGAGGCCATGCCGCCCGATCCCATGCCGCTGCCCGATCCGCTGTCCGCCATCGCGAGGATTTCGCCATCGATGCTTTTCACCTCGTCCACCAGTCTCGCATCGGGATTGTCGTGCGGGTTGGCGGTATAAAGGCCATCGACATCGGACAGCAGCACCACCGCCTCCGCGCGCGCGGCCTGGCCGATGCGAGCGGCCAGCCGGTCGTTGTCGCCGAACCGGATTTCGTTGGTTGCGACGCTGTCATTTTCGTTGATGACCGGTACGACGCCTAGGCCCAACAGCCGCTCCAGCGTGGCTGCGGCGTTCAGATAGCGGCGTCGGTGTTCCAGATCGTCAAGCGTCAGCAGCATTTGCGCGGCCGTCAACCCCTGCTGTTGGAGCATGGCCGCCCAATGGCCCGACAGGGCGATCTGGCCCACCGCCGCCGCCGCCTGGGCATCATCAAGGCTGCCGCGTCCGCCGCCGGGAAGTTGCAAGCGGCGTGCGCCCAGCGCAACCGCGCCCGACGACACCACGATAATCTGCTGTCCGGCCCGAGTGCGGTCGGCGATATCGGCGATCACTCCCCCCAGCCAGTCGGAACGAATCGCGCCGGCGGGATCGACCAGCAGTGCCGATCCGATCTTGACGACGAGCCGCCGGACAAGAGCGGGCGGGAAGCCTGAAAGAGAGGCCGCGGTGATCCTCCCGCTCATTCGAAGGGTTCGCCTACAGGCTTTTCACCAACGAAAAGCTGACGCCGCGTGACCGCACGGATGTCGACCTTGCCCTGGGCGAAGTCGTTGTCGACGCGCTTTTTCTCGTCCGCCGGAACGAACCTGTCGTTGGACATGACCCAATTGCCGTTGCGCAGGAGCAGGCGCTTGATCCCCTGCTGGTTCACGATGATCGCCTCTCCGGCTTCGGCGCGGTAGAGAATATTACATGGCGTCTCGCCACCGCATGCGTCCCACTGGGTAATCCGTTCGCGTAATGCCGGGGGCAGGGCGGCGGCCCGCGGCATCACCACCATTTGCGCCAGCGTCTCCTGCTGCCGCTGCTGCTCGATAGCATCATAGGGGTTGTCCGCCTTCAGCGCACGCGCGGCGGCGGTCCGGATGGCGACGCTCTTTCCCCGTGACTTCAGGTCTTTCAGTGCCTCGACACCGGCGGGTCCGAATTCAAACCGCAACGCCGCCCAGTCGAACTTGTCGGGGGGAATCTCACCGCTCATGAGGCGCGCGACCTGATCGCGGGTGGCGATTGCGCCGAAGCTGACGATCGGAGTCGAAAGCACGAAGGCGAGGGCGCAGAGGCCGAGGGCAAGTCGCAGATTGGCAGGACGGACAAACGCCGCCCAGTCCTGTCCGCGACCCCTGACCAGTGCCACGAGATAAGCAAGGCCAAACGCGCAGGCGATCGCGGTGAATGTCGCGGCCCACAGACGGGCGGGCGTCAGCCCGTACTGGTCAATGCGCAACCCGGTGGAGATAGCCGCGATCACGGCCAGAGGAAGGATCGCCGCACCCAGGGCCATGGCGCTCCAGCGAAGGGCGATCTGCCGCGATTCATCCTCGGGGCCGTCCCCGATGACCGAATTGGCGAGAACAAGCGCCCCGATGACGCAGGAGAGCAGGATCGGCGTTGTCTCCTTCGTCGTCTCCCACAGAGCGTCAAGACCGGTGAAGGGCAGGGCGGCCAGAAACAGCAGCAGTCCCGCGCCCAGTACGGGCGCGAGTACCGACAGCACCATCATCGCAATCCGCTGAAGCAGGCCAACGATGCGTTCGCGATCCCGCAGCAGGCCGGTTGCGCCACCAAAGGCAGCGCCCGCCAGCGCCATCGAGAAACGCGATTGCTTCAGCAGCTCCTCGAGGGCGTCTATGCCGATGAGGTTGAACAACATGGCGAGCAGCCATGCGAGCACGAAAGTAATGCCGACGAACGCCCAGGTTGCGAACCACAAGCACACATTGGTCCACGCGCGATCATGCGCGGCTGCGTAGGCGATGTGGGTGCCAGCGCCGCCGCTGTCCCGCCACGCCTGAAACAGCGGCGCGGCTATTGCGACGGTCAGCAGAGCACTGACAAGGCGCCACGGCTCCCACGAATTGAAGTCGCCGCTCCAGTACAGCACAGAGGCGACGACCAGTCCGGCGATTATCGCAAAGGCCGCGCTGCCGAAAATTTTTCCACGCTCAACGACGAAAGCAAAGACGATGCCGGATATGCCGAGGAAAGTCGCCGCTGCGACGCGGTTGACATCGTCGCTCCACGGTCCGTCACCCGACGGGGTCAGCACAAGGTCAACGGCAATCCCGACTATGGCGCCCAGCACGGCCAGGGCCCATCGGCGATTCGGCCAGTCCGGGCGAGTGGCGTCCGCCATTTCGTTCAGATCGGAGACCACGGCTTTTCTCCCCCTTGCGCTTCTTGTCCGGCAGCAGCGTCCGGCTCTTCCTTCGGCCCAAGCGTTTCGAGGACCGCGTCAAGCAGCCGGGGCACACCGTCGCCGGTCGCGCCGGAGATCAGGAATATCTCGTCCGCGCCCTCCGCCTGCAACTGCGCGGCGACATCTTCCATCAGCTCGGGGCCGAGCAAGTCCCCCTTGTTGAGCGCCACCAGCTGCGGCTTTTCATCCAGCCCGGCGCCATACGCCTCCAACTCGTCGCGGACGATGTGCCACGCCCGTACCGGATCGTCCGCCGTCGCATCGATCAAATGAATTAGCACGCGGCAGCGCTCTATGTGCCCCAGGAACCGGTCGCCGATGCCGGCGCCCTCGGCCGCGCCTTCGATCAACCCCGGGATGTCGGCAAGGACGAATTCGCGATCGCGATGGCTGACGACGCCGAGCTGCGGCTTGGTGGTCGTGAACGGATAGTCGCCCACCTTCGCGCGGGCATTGGTCACCTGGTTGATGAATGTAGACTTTCCCGCATTGGGCAATCCGACAAGTCCGACATCAGCCAGCAGTTTCAGGCGCAGCCATACCCACATTTCCGCCCCCGGCCAGCCGGTGCCGTGCTGCCGCGGTGCGCGGTTGGTTGAGGTCTTGTAGCTGGCATTGCCGCGACCCCCGTCACCCCCGCGCAGCAGAACCTGGCGCTGGCCCACCTTGGTGAAGTCGGCAAGGACTGTGCCGTCTTCGTCCGAAATGACCTGCGTGCCCACGGGAACCTTGATGACCAGATCGTTGCCGCCAGCGCCGGTTCGGTTCTTGCCTTGCCCATGGTGCCCGCGTTCGGCCCGGAAATGCTGCGTGTATCGAAAATCGATCAGCGTATTGAGACCAGCCACGGTCTCGAAGATAATGTCTCCGCCCTTGCCGCCATCTCCGCCGTCCGGGCCGCCATATTCGACGTACTTTTCGCGCCGGAAGCTGACGGCGCCGGGACCTCCCGTGCCGGAACGGAGGTAGATTTTGGCCTGATCGAGAAAATGCATGGGAAGCGCGTTTATCGCGCCTTTGCTGGATGCGCCAGCAGAGATGGAAGGGCGCGGTGCGCGCCCTTCCATGTCAGGGCCGTTTCATTCCCGCGGTACCGGGCAAAAGCAAATCATGCCGTTGCGCTATCATGCCGCGATCGGCGCCCGATCCGCGTAAAGTTCTATCGACAGGTCCCCTCGCATGGGACGAGATCCGCTATCCTCGAACAGGGCGCAGCCGACCTCCCGGCCGCGCGCGAGCGAATAACGCGGCTCGGTCTTGCCCATGGGACGAAATCCGAGCTTACCCAGCACATGGGCGGCCGCGCTGTTGTCCCTGGTGGGACGGGCGATAATCCGCTTCCACCCCACGGCCCGCGCCATGCGAATAGCTGCACCAGCGGCTTCGGTGGCAAAGCCCAGCCCCCAAAACGGGCGCGCGATCCAAAATGTGAGCGCGCACGCATGATCGGCTTCCGTATCGAGCGCGCAGCCTCCTACAAGGCGGGGAGCTCTGCTGGTACGGGCAAACAGGAGCATATAGGGGGCGAGCGGATCGCGGGCGGCCGTGAGCAGCTTTGCCGCGTCTTCTTCCGTCATCCCCGCTGGCAGGTCGATGAGATTGCGGGCAACGGCCCCGTCCGCCAAAGCGGAACTCAGCGCGCGCGCGTCCTCGGGCCAGCCCGGCCGCAACAACAGTCTCTCGGTTCTCGAAAACATGATTTGTCCTCTCTTGCGCCGCGTTCTGGCCGTTGTCGGTTACAGCTTTACGACAATGTAACGTTTTTGCCCCGCCCTTTCCTCGACCCGTGTGACGCTTCGGATGGAACGAAGTTCCGTTTCCGATGGCCGGGAATCAAAAACGGGGCGACCCATTTTCTGGGCACCCCGTTTGTTACGATCCTGTGAAGAATCAGCAGTTTACCGGGGCGTCCTGTGGACGACCGGTAAAAGATCGTCCGATTATTCGGCGGCTTCCGCCATCATGTCTACCGACACATATTTACGGCCGAGCTTGCCGCTATGAAATATGACGCGCCCTTCGGAGAGCGCGAACAGCGTGTGGTCCTTGCCCATGCCGACATTGCGACCGGGATAGACGCGCGTGCCGCGCTGGCGGATGATGATGTTGCCGCCGATCACATGCTGACCGCCGAACTTCTTGACGCCGAGGCGCTTGCTCTCTGAATCGCGGCCGTTACGTGAAGAGCCGCCAGCTTTCTTATGTGCCATCTCTCAAGACTCCTTGAATTCGCTTGGTGCTCAGGCTTCGGCGGCCTGTGCCGCTTCGGCCGGTTCGGCCTTCTTCGCGGCTGCTTTCTTCGGCTTCTCGCCGCCGATCGCCACGATCTTCAGAATCGTGTGGTTCTGGCGGTGGCCGTTCCGGCGGCGGTAGTTGTGCCGGCGGCGCTTCTTGAAGACGATGACCTTTTCGCCTTTCGCCTGGGCGATGATTTCGGCCGAAACACTCAGCCCCTTCGCGTCCTTCAGCTCGCTGCCTTCACCAGCGAGCAGGACGTCATTGAGCGTGATCGTGTCGCCCGCCTCACCGGCCAGCTTCTCGACGACTATCTTGTCTCCTGCGGCAACGCGATACTGCTTGCCGCCCGTGCGCACGACAGCGAACATGGCTTTATCTCTTCATCCAAAATGCTTGGCGCATGACCACAGACCGCAGCCTGTAGCATCCGCGCGGAATGAGGGCCGTTAGTAGATGGCGGCCGGTGTGTCAACCGCGATAGCGTCCTCTTAGTGCGGCAAAAAGTGCAGAATCGCTGCAATGGTGATGGCAGAGAGCATCGTGCTCAGCAGGATGGTGCCGGACGTCACCTTGCCGTCGCGGGCATAAAAGCTCGCGATCATGAAAGGCCCTGTGCCGGTCGGCAGAGCGGCAATGGCGACAGCCAGCGCGGCCGTACGGCTCGACATACCGAGCAACGGATAGGCAATGAGAGCGGTGACGGCCGGGTGAAGGATCAGCTTGGTCGCCGTGAGCGCAAGCACCGGGCGGCTGGTGACGGCGTCGCGGATCGGCCGCTCGGCCAGGAAAAGGCCGATTGCGACGAGGGCCGTGGGGCTCGCCGCACTCCCGAGCAAATGGGTGAACCGGGCGATTGTGACCGGGAGGTGCCAGCCGGTCAGCCACCACAGCAGCCCCGCGATCGGTGCCGCCGTCACCGGATTGCGCGCCACACCCGTGGCCGCCTTGCCCAGCGCATGGACGATGCCGAGATGGCGATGATGGCCAAACTCGATCGCCACCACAGCGCAGGCGAACAGCGTCATCAGCGTCAGCGTCGCGGCTATGATGACATAGGGCGTGCTCGCGGGGCCGACGGCAAGCAGGAACAGCGGAAGGCCGATATAGGCGACGTTCGAGTAGCTGGCATTGAGCCCGTCTACCGCAATGTCGGCAACCGGCAAACCTCGCCAGCGCCCCAGCATCATGCCGACGGCAAAGACGATCAGGCTGCCGCCTACCGACGCGATCACAAAGCTGCCGTTCCACAGAGCGTTCCAGTCCGTCGCCGTGACAATCGAAAACATCAGTGCGGGGAGGGCGATCCAGGCCACGAAGCGGTTCAGCTCTCGGTTTGCCGAGCTGGGCACGATGCCGATGCGCGCCGCAGCATAGCCTGCAAGGATGATCGCGAACACCGGAAGGATGCTGAGCAAGCTGTCGAACATAAGCGGCCCGTAACGCATTTGCCCCAAAGTTCACACAGTTCTCGCCGAAGCCGTGGCGGGGACGCGCCCGGTTTGCGGGACCGGTTGCAACACCATCGGGCAGATCGTAAGGGCGGTTCATGATCGTCCGTTCGCGTGCCATCCCGCTTTTCCTGTTGCTGCTGCCGTCGGCTTGCGCGGGCGGTCCCGGCGGTTATCCCTCGCTCGGGAAGCGGGCGGCTGAGGTCACGCCATCGATCGTCTCGCCAGCCCCGATCTCCGCACCGGAATCGGCGTCAGCAGAGCCCGAATTGAAATCCCGGCTGGCCGAACTGACGGGGATGGCGGAACGGGCGCGGGTTGCATTTGATGCTCGATATGACGATGTCGCCCGGCAAGTTCGTGCCGCCGGCGCAGCGCCGGTTTCAAGCGAAAGCTGGGTGGCCGCCCATGTCGCGCTGGGGAAGCTGGAGGAGACCCGCTACGGGAGCGACTTCGCGCTAGCGAGCCTCGACACGCTTTATGGCGAGCGTGCCGACGCTGTGGCCTTAGGCAAGGCTTCTGGCGGTGTCGCGGAAATAGCGGCCGCGCGCGATGCGGTGTCGGCTATCGTCGCCGGTCAGAACGGACGGATGGAAGCGCTTCGGGGGATATTGGTTTCCCCCTGAGGCCGGCTTGGTTCGATTATTTGATCGGCGAATCCGGCGCGAGCCGCATGTCGAGATAATTGTCCACCGACATCATCACCTGGTCGAGCTCATTCTCGAAGAAATGATTCGCGCCTTTGATCTCGTCATGATGGATCGTGATACCCTTCTGCGTGCGCAGCTTGTCCACCAGCTTTTGCACGGCAGTCGCCGTCACCACTTCGTCATGCGTGCCCTGGACAATGATGCCCGAGGACGGGCAGGGCGCGAGGAACGAGAAATCATACATGTTGGCGGGCGGCGCGACCGATATGAAACCGCGAATCTCCGGCCTGCGCATCAGGAGTTGCATCGAGATCCAGGCACCGAATGAGAAACCTGCGATCCAGGTGGTCTGCGCCTCGGAATGGAAGCTCTGTATCCAGTCGAGCGCGGCGGCGGCGTCGCTAAGCTCACCCACTCCGTTGTCGAAAGTGCCCTGGCTGCGCCCGACGCCACGGAAGTTGAAGCGAAGCGTGGCAAAGCCTCGCCTCACAAATGTCTTGTAAAGCGCCTGAGTGATTCGATCGTTCATCGTACCGCCGCCCTGGGGGTGCGGATGGAGGATCATCGCAACAGGAGCACGGGGGCGGGGCGGGGGGCTGAAGCGCCCTTCAAGGCGGCCTTCAGGGCCGGGGAAAATCACGTCTGGCATGGCACCTGCTGACAGCAATAACGGAATGCCTGCCGATCCAGACAGTGCTGGCGGCGGGCGGTTGAGCGCCTATATAGGATTGGCAGGCCGTTTCGCAATAAAATGAGTCCCTCTTGCCGAACAGCATTCCGAAAGTGCCCAATCACCGCATCTATCTGGATCATGCCGCCACCACGCCAGTCACCTCGGCCGCACGCGCGGCCGTCGCTTCTGGCCTGGCGGGATGGGCGAACCCGTCCTCTCCTCATGCCGACGGACGCGCGGCAAGAGCGGCACTGGACGATGCGCGGCGGCGTATCATGGCTGCGTTGGGGTGGGATGGTCATCTCGTCTTTACTTCCGGTGCCAGTGAAGCAATCGGAATCGCACTCACGCGGGCGAAGGCCGCGCGGATCGTCACGTCCCCGGTCGAGCATGACGCCGTCTTGCGCGTGACGCCCGATGCCGAACGGTTGGTGGTGGATAGCTCCGGACGGGTCACCGGCACGGTTGCAGGCACGCTTCATGCGATCCAGCATGTGAACAATGAAACCGGCGTAATCCAGCCGATCGCCGACATTGCGGGGCATGTCCACGAGGAGGGCGGCGTTCTGTTCTGCGACTGCGCGCAGAGCGCAGGGAAACTTGACCTGCCGCAGGATGCGGACATGATCGCGATTTCAGCCCACAAGTTCGGCGGCCCGCCGGGTGTCGGCGCCCTGTTGCTGCGCGATCTCTCCCTGCTGCGTCCTTCGGGCGGGCAGGAGCAGGGCTATCGCGGAGGTACGGAGAATGTTCCGGGTGCTCTCGGAATGGCGGCTGCGCTTGAGGAAGATCGCGCCTGGATGACGCACGCGGCCGTGTTGCGAAGGATGCTGGATGACGCTGTTCGTGCGGCCGGTGGCACAATCGTCGCCGATGCGTCCGAACGTATCCCGACCATCGCCAGCTACCGAATGCCGGGCGTGTCGGCGCGAGTTCAACTTATCCGCTTCGATGGGGCGGGCATATCGGTCTCGGCGGGTGCTGCCTGTTCGTCCGGCACGCTCAAGACGAGCCCGGTGCTGAGGGCGATGGGCTGGGACGAGGGACAAGCGGATGAGGTGATTCGTGTCAGCTTCGGTCGTGATACGACGGAGGGGGACGCTGAGCGATTCCTGTCCGTCTGGCGTCAGATTGCCGATGCACAGGTGGGCCGGGGCGCGGCATGATCTATCTCGATTATCAGGCGACCACTCCGCTTGCTCCCGAGGTGTTCGATGCAATGGTGCCGTGGCTGCGGGACCGGTTCGCCAACCCGCACAGCACGCACCGCCTGGGGCGGGAGGCGGCGGCGTCGGTAGAGCTCGCGCGCGAACGTGTGGCTGCGTTGATGCCAACGGGGGGGCGTGTGGTGTTCACCTCCGGGGCGACCGAGGCGCTCAACATCGCAATCTGGGGCGCGGCGCGGTACGCCCGGGCAACCGACCCCAGGCGTGTTCGCATCCTGACGGCAGAGACTGAACACGCCGCGGTTCGTGACACAGTTCTCGCTCTGGGCGTAGAGGGCTTTGAACCGGTGCTGCTTCCCGTGGCGCGGGACGGTTTGGTCGACCCTGATGTGGCGGCGGGGCAGCTAGACGGGCGCTGTGCAATGCTGGCGGTGATGCTGGTCAACAATGAGATCGGCGTGGTGCAGCCGGTCGAGGCGCTTGCTCGCATGGCGCATGAGGTGGGCGCGCTGTTTCTGTGCGACGCGGTGCAAGGCTATGGCCGGGTCACTCAGCCACCCTCTGCTGATATGATCGCGGTCAGCGCGCATAAGATCCACGGACCGAAGGGGATCGGGGCGCTTTGGCTACGCGACAGGCTTGATCTGCCGGCATTGATCGCGGGCGGCGGGCAGGAAGGCGGGCTACGTTCCGGCACCCTCTCTCCCGCTTTGTGCGTCGGGATGGGGGAAGCGGCGCGGCTGATGACGGACCATCACGAGGAGGACGTTGTCCATGTTGAGGCGCTGTGGCGGCGCGCCCGCTCCCTCTTCGCCGACTGGACGTTGAACGGCAGCGCAGAGGCGCGCTATCATGGCAATCTCAACCTGCGGCGCGATGGCGTGGATGGTGCGCGGCTTATGTCCGATTGCCGCGAAGTCGCCTTCTCTCTCGGGTCCGCCTGCGCGAGTGGATCGGGGCGCCCGAGCCATGTGCTTCGCGCGCTCGGCCTTTCGGATCGAGAGGCGCGCTCATCGATCCGACTGGGCTTCGGTCGGGACACGACGATGACGGAAATCGAGCACGCCGCCGATATCATTGAGCGGGCGGCGGTCGCCCAGCTTGTTACACCGAAGGGCTGACTACATGCCGAAGGTCCGTTTCATCAGCGCCGACGGCCGCGATGTGCAGGAAGTCACTGCACACAATGGCGCCAGCCTTCTCGATGTGGCGCAAGCCGCAGGGCAGCCGCTCGAAGGTACGTGCGAGGGTCAGATGGCGTGTTCGACCTGTCATGTCATCGTGGCGGCGGAGGATTTCGCGAAGCTCCCTCCCGCATGCGAGGCCGAAGAGGACATGCTGGATCTTGCCGCCGCCGCGACCCGTACCAGCCGCCTTGCCTGTCAGATCACCCTTACTGATGCCATCGACCCGCTCACGGTGCGCATGCCGGGCGCGTGGAACAATATGCAAGGGGCCTAGGTCTAGGCCGTTCGTGTCGCTTGCATTCCCGCCCTTGCGCCGCCATATGCCGCGCGGGAGTCGGGCGGACGCGGCTGTCGCCAACCTGGTCAGATCCTGACGGAAGCAGCCACAACGATTTCGCTTCGGGTCGTTCCGGCTCCCACCTTGTTCTTCATGCAAGCCAAGCCCATGCCTCCACGGCATCCTTTGTGGCTTCGACAGGGCCGAGCGGCTACAAGCGTCCGATGACCGATTCACCGCCGCCCTATCGCGTTCTGGCGCGCAAATATCGCCCGCAGACGTTCGGGGAACTGATCGGGCAGGACGCGATGGTGCGGACGCTCGGCAATGCCATCCGGCGCGGCCGCCTCGCCCACGCGTTTCTGATGACGGGTGTGCGTGGCGTCGGCAAGACATCGACGGCGCGCCTTATGGCTAAGGCGCTGAACTGCGTCGGCCCGGACGGGCTGGGCGGGCCGACGATCGACCCTTGTGGCGTCTGCGAGCCCTGCCGCGCGATTGCGGAAGGGCGTCATATCGACGTGATCGAGATGGACGCCGCCAGCCATACCGGCGTGGATGATGTTCGGGAGATCATCGACGCGGTGCGCTACGCTGCGGTTTCTGCACGCTACAAGGTTTATATCATCGACGAAGTGCACATGCTCTCGAAGAACGCCTTCAACGCATTGTTGAAGACGCTGGAGGAGCCCCCCCCGCATGTGAAGTTCCTGTTCGCCACGACTGAGGTGAACAAGGTGCCGGTGACGGTGCTCTCCCGGTGCCAGCGCTTCGACCTGCGGCGCATCTCGGCTGAAAAGCTCGCGAGCCATTTCGCGCATGTGGTTGAGGCGGAGGCCGTGGCGGCGGAGGCCGAGGCGCTGGCCTTGATCGCGCGGGCGGCCGAAGGTTCGGCGCGCGATGGCCTTTCCATACTGGATCAGGCGATCGCCCATGCCGAGACCGGCGCCGCCGGGACGGACGCACCGACTGCCGTCACGGCGCAACAGGTCCGCGACATGCTGGGGCTGTCCGACCGGGGCGCGGTGCGGCGGCTTTTCACCCTGCTGATGGAGGGTGAAAGCGCTGACGTACTGGCGGCGGTCGAGGATCAATATGCGCTGGGCGTCGAGCCGCTGTCGGTCCTGCGGGGGCTCCTGGAGGTGGTCCACGGCGTTACCATGCTCAAGGCCGGACGGCGTGGGGCTGACCCGTCGCAATCCGAGGAAGAGCGTGAGGCGCTGGCCGATTGGGCGAGCCGCCTGGGCTTCGCGCCGCTGCACCGGCTGTGGCAGCTTCTGGGGAAGGGGTACGAGGAGGTCGCGCGCTCTGCCATGCCGATGGAAGCCGCCGAAATGGCGCTTCTGCGCGTGATCCACGCGGCGAACCTCCCCGACCCGGCCGAGTTGGCGCGTATGCTGGGGGAGGGCGTCCCGGCGACCCCGGCAGGACCGTCAGGGTCCGCGAGCGCCGACAAAACCCGTTCGCCCATACAGTTGCCACCCACGTTCGAGGCGCTGGTCAAAGCGCTTTGGGACAACAACAGGAATTTGGCGGCCGATGAGATGGAACATCTGATCCGTCCCGTCCGCTACATGCCTCCGGAGCTCGATTTTCAACCCATTGGTCCGATGGACAGGGACGCGATTGAAAGAATGAAGACGGCCATTGATGCTGTGACCGGTGCGCGCTGGCTGCTCAGGATTTCGGAAGGCGATGCCGAGCCCACTCTGGCGGAACGTCGGGACCGTGCCGATACGCTCGCCCGTTCCGAGATTCTTGAAGAACCGATCATGAAAGCGGCGAGGGAATCCTTTCCCGACGCAGAATTGCAGTGGCCGCTCGACGAAACAGCCAAATGGAGCGAAAGCGCATGAAGGATCTTAACGACATTTTGGGCATGGCCAGCCGCGTTCAGGAGGAACTGCAGCGCGCGCAGGACAATCTCGACAAGATAGAGGTGGAGGGCGAGTCCGGCGGTGGCGCGGTCAAGGTACGTGCCAGTGCAAAGGGACGTATCATTGGCGTATCGATCAACGAAAGTCTGCTCGCACCGTCCGAAAAGCAGATACTGGAGGACCTTGTCGCAGCCGCATTCAACGATGCGCGGCGAAAAGCCGATGAGGTGAGTGGTGCCGAAATGGCCAAGATGACGAGCGGACTGCCGCTGCCTCCCGGTTTCAAGCTGCCGTTCTGATGCACGCGCCAGGCGCCGTGAGGACCATAGACGTTCGCCTAAAAGGGTGTTCGGGCATTGATCCGCGCCAGGCAGCACACATATTGGTCCGTCAGAACATACAATAGTGGGTCGGCTGCCAAAAAATTGGCGGCACATGGAGAATAAGTTGAACATGCAATTGCCGCTGCTGCCCCTGCGCGACATCGTCGTCTTTCCGCAGATGATCGTTCCTCTGTTCGTCGGACGTGACAAAAGTGTCGTGGCGCTCGAAAAGGCCATGGAGGCCGACAAGGAAATTTTCCTGGTCTCCCAGCTCGACCCGGCCGAGGACGAGCCGGATCGGGATGCGCTCTACGACATAGGCGTGATCGCTACCGTGCTTCAGCTTCTGAAGCTGCCGGACGGCACCGTGCGCGTGCTTGTGGAAGGGGGACAGCGGGCGCGCCTCAACGGGATCGTGGACCAGGGCGGGTACAGCGCCGCCGATGTGGAGCTCGTGGGTGAAGAGCCTGCCAGCGGGCCTCAGGCCGCTGCGCTGATGCGATCGGTGGCGGATCAGTTTGAAAATTATGCGAAGCTCAACAAGAAGCTGCCTGCGGAAACGCCGGTGCAGCTACGGGAGATCGAAGATCCCGGCCGCCTCGCCGATGCGGTTGCCGCGCATATCAACGTCAAGGTTTCGGACAAGCAGGCGCTGCTCACTGAGGTCGACGCCGCCAAGCGACTGGAGATGGTCTTCGCCTTCATGGAAGGCGAGCTGGGCGTGCTGCAGGTCGAAAAGAAGATACGCGGGCGTGTGAAGCGTCAGATGGAGAAGACGCAGCGCGAATATTATCTGAACGAGCAGCTCAAGGCGATCCAGCGCGAACTGGGCGGCGGGGAAGGCGAAGAAGGCGACGAACTTGCCGAGCTGCAGGACAAGATCAACACGCTGAAAATGAGCAAGGAGGCCAAGGCGAAGGCCAACGCCGAACTGAAAAAGCTCAAATCGATGCAGCCGATGTCGGCCGAGGCCACCGTCGTGCGCAACTATCTCGACGTGTTGCTCGGCCTGCCATGGGGCAAGAAGGGCAAGGTCAAGACGGACCTGAAGCGCGCGCAGGAAATCCTCGATGCCGATCATTTCGCGCTGGAGAAGGTGAAGGACCGTATCGTCGAATATCTGGCGGTTCAGGTACGCACCAATCGTTTGAAGGGTCCGATCCTGTGCCTCGTCGGGCCGCCCGGCGTGGGCAAGACGTCGCTGGGCAAATCCATTGCGAAGGCATGCGGGCGGGAATTTGTACGCCAGTCTCTGGGAGGGGTGCGCGACGAGGCCGAAATCCGCGGCCATCGGCGTACATATATCGGCTCACTGCCGGGAAAAATCGTCACCAATCTCAAAAAAGCCGGGACAATGAACCCGTTGTTCCTGCTCGATGAGATCGACAAGCTCGGCCAGGATTTTCGAGGCGATCCCGCCTCCGCCCTGCTAGAGGTGCTCGATCCCGAGCAGAACAGCCGCTTCCAGGACCATTATCTGGAGATCGACCTCGACCTTTCGGACGTCATGTTCGTCACTACGGCGAATTCCCTCAACCTGCCGCAGGCGCTGCTCGATCGCATGGAGATCATCCGGCTTGAAGGTTACACTGAGGACGAAAAGGTCGAGATAGCCCAGCGGCACCTGGTGCCTAAGCAGATCGAGGCCCATGGTCTTAAAGACAATGAGTTTTCGGTCTCCGAAGAGGGGCTGCGGGATCTCATTCGCTATTACACCCGGGAAGCCGGGGTCCGTACCCTGGAGCGGGAGATCGCGCGTCTGGCCCGCAAGGCTTTGCGCAAGATCGTGGAAGCCGACGCCGGAAAGGTGGAGGTGACGCCGGAAAATCTTGCCGATTTCGCAGGTGTTCGCAAATTCAGGCACGGCGTGGGCGAGGACGAGAACCAGATCGGCGCGGTGACGGGCCTTGCCTGGACGGAGGTCGGCGGTGAGCTGTTGACGATCGAATCCGTCACGGTGCCCGGCAAGGGACAGGTCAAGACGACAGGTAAGCTCGGCGAGGTAATGACCGAATCGGTTCAGGCGGCGTTCTCCTACGTTCGTGCCCGTTCGCCCGGCTACGGTATCCGTCCCAGCGTGTTCCTGCGCAAGGACATCCACATCCATTTGCCCGAAGGGGCGGTGCCGAAGGACGGCCCGTCTGCCGGGATCGGCATGGTGACCTCGATCGTCAGCACGCTGACCGGTGTGCCGGTGCGAAAGGATGTGGCGATGACTGGAGAGGTCACGCTGAGGGGCCGTGTGCTGCCGATCGGGGGCCTTAAGGAAAAGCTCCTCGCCGCGCTGCGCGGGGGCATCAAGACTGTTCTGATACCCGCCGAAAATGAGAAGGATTTGGCCGAAATCCCCGAAAATGTGACCTCGGAGCTGGAGATCATCCCCGTCAACCATGTCGATGAAGTGCTCAAGCATTCGCTGGCTGCGCCGCTGGAGCCGATCGCATGGTCCGAGGAGGATGATCTTGCCGCGCAGCCGGTGTCTACGCCAGGCGGCGACACCGATGCTGCAGTGCGGCATTGACGCAGCGGGTTGGCCGGTGACTGCCCACCGGCCCAACACCCGCAGTTGTCCGTCGTTTTTTGGCTTTATCCTTTGACAGACGCGAGAATCCACGCCTTTATGACGCACCCGGATTCTCATGATTCCCATCCAACACTAAATGAGGGGGTTCCAACAGTATGAACAAACAGGATCTTATCGGAGCAGTCGCCGACAGCAGTGGCCTGAGCAAGGCTGATGCGTCCAAGGCGGTTGAAGGCGTTTTTGACGCCATCAGCGGCGCGCTGAAGAAAGGCGATGAAGTACGCCTCGTGGGTTTCGGCACCTTTTCTGTGTCCAAGCGCAAGGCGTCGACCGGTCGCAACCCGCGCACGGGTGAAGCGATGACGATCAAGGCGTCGAGCCAGCCCAAGTTCAAGGCCGGCAAGGGCCTCAAAGACGCCGTAAACTGATCCTGTCACCGCCGTTTACGGGAGCAACCGAGAATCGAGATGGGTGATCATCGTCGGATGCCGACCGGTAACGGTTGAGGATTGGGCCGCTCTCCATCTTGGTTGCGGCCGTTCGAGATAGCGGGGCTAATGCCCCGCTATTTTTTTGTGCCCCGTGGAGGGGACGTATGAAGCAAACATCGCTTGACGCTCGGGATAGGGGCGCTTAATTGGCCGTCCGCCTGTCTGTGGCGGCATCGTGGCGACCGTAGCTCAGTTGGTTAGAGCGCTGGTTTGTGGTACCAGAGGTCGCGGGTTCGGATCCCGTCGGTCGCCCCATTTCCTGATCGTTTTGCTCAGACCACGAGGAACGGCATGAGCCGCCGCCACGCTTCTGCCTTGGCTTCATAACTCAGCGTATTGGCGGGGCTGCTGGATGGAAGGTCAACCAACGTCAGCGGGACTTGATTTTCAATCTGGCGTCGCCCGATGCGGCTTGCGGCTGCGCCGTTGAAGGCCACTGCCTTCAGGTGCGGAAGCGACGACATCAGGCTCAGGAGGGCATTGGGCGTGATTTCACGCATATGCTGGTCGAGGCTGCCTGGCCTTACCGCACTCGCGACTACGTCCCAAAGGCCGATGCCACAGGCAATGAGCCGTTCCAGTCGCGCGGCGTAATCAAGGTCAGGCAAATCCGCCCCGACCAGTTGCGCCGTAAGTCGCCAAAACTGGTTTTTGGGATGCCCGTAATATTGCTGGCGGGCCAGAGACATCTCCCCGGGCAAGCTGCCAAGAATGATGAGCTGAGTTCCCTCACTCACGACAGGCGGAAAACAGCGGGAGACGGACGACGTCATGCCCCGCCGTTAACGCGGCCCGTTCGTGTTGGCCACTTCCGTTTAGTAGGTGCCGGGGGCGTCGCTTGCGGGGAAGGACTCGTCGCTCTGCTGGTCAACCTTGTCCCAATCCCGGCCCGCCGTGTCGCGCTGAGCGGCGGGGCCAGCATCGCGGACGAAGCCTGAGGAGTGTACCGGGGCGCTATCGCCACTTTCGGGGTACGTTCCCAAGGTTCCCTGATTGCCGCCCGACCCACTTTGACCTTTGTTTCGGAAATGATTGTAGAGCGCGCCGCCGATTCCGGCCAGCAACCCCAGTCGAAGCAATGTACCCATGATCTATATCCTTTTCCTACGATATGGCGGCCGGATTCTAACCGGCCCCGGCGAGACTGATCGTTTCATGTTCCCCCAGTTCCCCGCCGCGGATCGGCTGTCCGGCCATGAGCTTGAACAGTCCTGCGAAGCTGCTGTCGCGTGTCCAGATTTCGGCGTCGTCGAGTTCGAAACGCATGACCAGCAAGTCGGGGTCATCGCGGCCCTGCGGATACCAGGCCTCCACCCCGTTCGACCAATAACGGTCAATAACGGACGGGTCCTGTTCCGGCGTCAACGTTCCGGAGATGCAGCAGAACAGATCATGCCCCTTGGACACGAACTGCGCCATTGCGGGTCCGCCCGATGCAACCCGGTTCGATCTCTTGGTGAAGAACCAGAATTTGCCTTCGGCGTTCTTATCAAGCTGAGCGACCATGGGTTCTGCATGGTCGTCCGCATGCCGAAGCTTCAGCATCAGATAGGGGCTGTCCGCCATGGATTCCCACATCCGCCGACGAATGGATTCGCTCATGTCGATCTCCTCGCGGGCACAACGATCCGGCAGGCGAAAGTTTCCTGCCGAATGGACATGTCATCGGGGTCGTGCGGTTTGCCCGGGGGTCCCAGTATTGTCAGAACAAATCGTGGGGATCGTTTGTCACGAGGAAGGAATCAGACCGTGCGAGAGACACCAGCGTAAGGCCGTGAGCGCGCGCGCGGTCGATGGCCAGCGTCGACGGCGCCGATATGGTGACCAGCATGGGGCAGCGGGCGAGGATCGTCTTTTCGACCAGCTCATAGCTGCACCGTGCCGTCAGTAACATGAAGCCTTGCGCCGGATCGTGTCCATTGCGGGTCAGGCCGCCGACCAGCTTGTCCAGGGCGTTGTGTCGGCCAATGTCCTCTCGGACCATCAAGATCTGACCGTCCGCCGCACAGAAAGCGGCAGCATGGGCGGCGCCGGTCGCACGGGTCAGCGGCTGAAAGCTGGAAAGCCGGTCAAGTCCATGGAAGATGGCACGGAAATCGGCCTTTGGACGGGTGGTGAGCGGAGGCAACGGCCGCATGACCTGTTCAAGATTTTCCAGGCCGCACAGACCGCAACTGCCCTCGCTCACTCGAAAGCGGGCACGCTCTGATATGCGTCTCATCAGGTCCGGGCGCAGCGTGATGCGCGCGACCCAGCCGAGTGGTATCTCGGCAATGTCGACCGCTTCGATTTCGCCGGGCTCTGAAACAAGTCCTTCGGACAGGGAAAATCCTGTAACGAAATCCTCGATGTCTGCCGGTGTCACCATCATGACGGCGTAGGCGATCCCGCCATATTCGATCGAAAGCGCAACTTCACTAACGATGGGCCGGGTCAGCGGCTGGGACGTGCCTTCGCGCAAAACTCGTGTGAGGTTGCACGGGCTGTCCGGCCCGGCGCCAGGTTCGCTCATGCCTGCGCCAGATGCGCCACCGCACGAGCCGCGACAGGCGACAGGCCCGTTCCGTCATGAGCGCGGATCGCCGCCTTCATCCGTGGATCCCAGAACTGGCGAATATGCTCGGCCGTGGCGGAGGCAGGATCGTCCTCATGACCCAAATTGGCCGCGATCTGGTTGGCCATGCGGATCAGCGTGTCGGTGGTGCTCATTCTGCCGCCTCTGCGGGAACGATGTGCCGTGACTTCTTGCTGAACGCATCATAGTCGCGCTGCCACTCGGTCGGACCGTTGGATGCGGTCACCTGGACCGCCGTCACCTTGTATTCCGGACAGTTGGTTGCCCAGTCCGAATAGTCGGTGGTCACGACATTGGCCTGCGTGTCAGGATGGTGGAAGGTGGTGTACACGACGCCGGGCGCCACCCGATCGGTGACCAGAGCCTGAAGGCTGGTCGCTCCTGTGCGGGACGCGAGCTTGATCCAGTCGCCGTTACGGATGCCCCTGTCTTCTGCGTCGGCCGGATGAATCTCCAGCACGTCGCCTTCATGCCAGCGGCTGTTTTCGGTGCGGCGGGTCTGCGCGCCGACATTGTACTGACTGAGGATACGTCCGGTTGTCAGGAGCAGCGGGAAGCGCGGACCCGTTTTTTCGTCGGTCGGCACGTAGTCGGTGACGACGAATTTGCCCTTTCCGCGCACGAAACCGTCAATATGCATGATCGGCGAGCCATTGGGCGCGGCGTCATTAACGGGCCATTGCAGCGAGCCCTCTTCGTCAAGGCGGCTGAAGCTGACTCCGGCGAAAGTCGGGGTCAGACGAGCGATCTCGTCCATGATCTCGGAGGGATGGGTATAGTTCCAGCCGAGGTCGAGCGCATTTGCGAGCGCCTGCGTGACCTGCCAGTCCTCCATGCCGTTGAGGGGCGTCATCACCTTGCGGACAAGCTGGATGCGCCGTTCGGCGTTCGTAAAGGTGCCGTCCTTTTCGAGGAAGGTGGAACCCGGCAGGAAGACGTGGGCGTAATTCGCGGTTTCGTTGAGGAACAGGTCGTGGACGATCACGCACTCCATCGCCGCAAGGCCCGCCGCGACATGGTGGGTGTTGGGGTCGGACTGAAGGATGTCCTCGCCTTGAATATAGAGGGCCTTGAACGTGCCGTCGATCGCAGCGTCCAGCATGTTGGGAATGCGGAGGCCCGGTTCGGCGTCCAGAATGACGCTCCACTCCGCCTCGAACAGCGCGCGGGCCGCTTCATCCGACACGTGGCGGTAGCCGGAAAGCTCATGCGGGAAGCTGCCCATGTCGCACGCGCCCTGCACATTATTCTGGCCTCGCAGCGGATTGACGCCGACGCCGCGCCGACCGATATTGCCGGTCGCCATGGCGAGGTTGGCGATAGCCATTACGGTCGAGCTGCCCTGACTGTGCTCGGTCACGCCCAGGCCATAATAGATCGCCGCATTACCGCCCGTGGCGTACAGGCGCGCAGCCGCACGGATGCTATCGGCCGGAACCTGGGTAACCGGCTCCAACGCCTCCGGGCTGTTGGCGGACGTTGATACGAAATCCGCCCAATGCTGATACTCGTCCCAGTCGCAGCGTTCGCGTATGAACGCTTCGTCGGCAAGGCCCTCCGTCACGATCACGTGGGCCATTGCGGTCAGCACGGCCACATTGGTTCCCGGGCGAAGAGCCAGATGATGGTCGGCCGTGACATGGGGCGATCGGACGAGGTCGATGCGGCGCGGGTCGATCACGATCAGGCGGGCTGGCGGACGTCCGTCCTGCCCGCGCAGCCGCCGTTTCATGCGGCTGGCAAAGACCGGGTGGGCGTCCGTCGGGTTGGCTCCGATGACCAGAATGACGTCACTATCGTCGACGCTGTCGAAGTCCTGCGTGCCAGCCGATGTGCCGAAGGTCGTCTTCAAACCATAACCCGTCGGTGAGTGGCAGACACGGGCACAGGTGTCGACGTTATTGCTGCCAAAGCCCGCGCGAACCAGCTTCTGCACAAGGAACGTTTCCTCGTTGGTGCACCGCGACGACGTAATGCCGCCCAGGGCAGCAGGGCCGTGCGTTGCCCTGATGGCGCGCAACTTGTCCGCCGCAAAGGACAGCGCGTCATCCCAACTCACCTCACGCCAGGGCTGGTCGATGCTCTCGCGGATCATGGGCGCGGTCACCCGTTCGCCGTGATGGGCGTAACCCCAGGCAAAACGGCCTTTCACGCAACTGTGGCCATGGTTGGCCTTGCCGTCCTTCCACGGCACCATACGCACCAGTTGCTCGCCCCGCATCTCGGCACGGAATGCGCAGCCCACGCCGCAATAGGCGCATGTGGTGATGACGGCCCGGTCGGGTGTGCCGATTTCGACCACCTTCTTTTCGACCAGCGTCGCGGTTGGACACGCCTGAACGCAGGCGCCGCAGGAAACGCATTCGGAGCCCATGAAATTGTCGGTGGCGAGACCCGCGCTGATCTTCGAGTCGAAACCGCGCGCCTCGACCGTCAACGCCAGCGTGCCCTGCACCTCGTCGCAGGCGCGCACGCAGCGCGAGCAGACGATGCACTTGCTGGGATCGAAATCAAAATACGGATTCGAGTGGTCCTTGGTCTGTCCCAGATGTGTCGCCGCCACCGGATAGCGCACATCGCGCAATCCAACCGCCCCCGCCTGGTCCTGAAGCTCGCAGTCGCCGTTCGCCGCGCAGGTAAGGCAATCAAGGGGGTGGTCGGAAATATAAAGTTCCATCACGCCCTTGCGCAGTTTCTGGAGCCGGGGCGTCTGCGTGTGCACGACCATCCCCGGCTCGACCGGCGTTGTGCAGCTCGCCGGTGTTCCGCGTCTCCCGTCGATCTCCACAAGGCACAGGCGACAGGATCCAAAGCTTTCAAGGCTGTCGGTGGCACAGAGTTTGGGGATCGAGGTTTCGATCTCCGTCGCGGCGCGCATCACGCTGGTGCCTGCCGGCACGGTGACTGCGCGTCCATCGATGGTCAGCGTCACCTGCTCGTCCGCGCTGGCCGCGGGCGTGCCGAAGTCCTTCTGCGGTTGATAGGTCATGCGATTGTCTCCGCTGACTCTTGTATCATAAAATCCTCGCGAAAGTGAGTAAGCGCGCTCATCACCGGATATGGCGTGAAGCCCCCTAGCGCGCAGAGCGAGCCGAATTTCATCGTCTCCGAAAGGTCCTCGATCAGGGCGACATTCGTATCGACATCGCGCCCGGCGATGATTTGGTCCATGACTTCCACGCCTCGCACCGAACCCAGTCGGCAGGGCGTGCACTTGCCGCAGCTTTCCGCCGCGCAAAATTCAAGGGCGAAGCGCGCCATCCGGGCCATGTCGACGCTGTCGTCGAACACGGTGATGCCTGCATGGCCGATGAGCGCATCGGCGGCCGCGAAGGCCTCGTAATCGAAGGGCAGGCCGAACTGGCTAACGGGGATGTAAGCGCCCAGCGGTCCGCCGACCTGTACAGCGCGGACCGGCCTGCCGCTTGCTGTCCCGCCGCCAATGCCGTTTACCAGCTCCTCCAATGTGATGCCAAATGCGGTTTCGTACAGGCCGCCATGCCGGACGTTACCCGCAAGCTGTATAGGCATTGTCCCGCGTGAACGCCCCATGCCATAGGCAGCATAGGCTGCGCCCCCCTGGGATAGGATCCACGGCACGGCCGCCAGCGTCAGGACGTTGTTGATGACCGTCGGCTGGCCGAATAGGCCCTTGATCGCAGGAAGCGGCGGCTTCGCGCGCACTTCGCCGCGGCGCCCCTCTATGCTGTTCAGCAGGGACGTTTCCTCACCGCAGACATATGCGCCCGCGCCTACGCGAATCTCAACCGTGAACGGAGCGATGATGTGGGCGCAGCGTTCGATCGCGGCCCGCATTTTTGCGATCGCGTGCGGATATTCGCTGCGAATATAGACATAGCCCTTGTCCGCGCCAACGGCATGGCCCGCGATCGCCATGCCTTCGATCAGCATATAGGGGTCGCCCTCCATCACCATCCGGTCGGCGAAGGTGCCGCTGTCGCCTTCATCGGCATTACAGACGATATATTTCTGCGGGGCAGAGGTGTCGGCGACCGTCTTCCATTTGATACCTGCCGGAAAGCCTGCGCCGCCGCGTCCGCGCAAGCCTGAAATCATGACTTCCTCAAGCGTCGCCGCAGAGCCGGTTTCCCTGGCGCGCATCAGCCCTGTCCAGCCGCCCGATGCGGCGTAATCCTCAAGGCTCAGTGGGCGCGTCCTGCCGGCGCGCGCGAACGTCAGGCGCTGTTGCGGGGCGATGAACGGATGTTCCTCTATCCGTCCGATGGATGCGGCGGTTCCGGCGAGGATGGCCGGCACGTCGGCGGGTGTCGCATTGCCGTAACCAACGCCGCCAAAATCGACCAGCGGCTCCAGCCAGTGCATGCCCCAGCTCGAAACGCGTTCGACGGTCGCACCTTGGCGCTCGAATGCTGTGGCGAGGGCGTCTGCTCCAAGCGCCAGTGCCACCGCGTCATCCGATATGCGCACTACGCTCATGCAATTTCCTCAATCAGCGTTGCAAGGCCATGACCGTCCAGGCGGGCATAGGGCCGGTCGTTGACAAGCGCCGCCGGGCCAACCGAGCACAGGCCCAGGCAATAGACTGTCTCTATTGAAACCTTCCCGGCCGCTTTTACCTCTGCTTCTGCGACCAGTGTCTCGACCCCGCGTGCCTTGCACGCCTCCGCACGGCATAGCTTGATGACGGGAAGAGGCTGCGGCGCGGCACGAAAGTCGTGATAAAAGCTGACGACGCCATGAACCTCCGCCCGCGTCAGATTGAGCGCATGGGCGATCTGACGCACGGCGTCCTCACTGATATAGCCGACTTCAGCCTGCACCTCATGGAGGATCGGGAGCAGGGCGCCCCGGGCGACTTTTTCGGCACGCACGCAGCGCTCCACGATTGCGGCGATCTGATCTGTCTGCTGCGACGTCATCGTAATGTCCTGTGGGCGGGTGCCGCAATACTGCGACGTCCGGCCACGCGGGTCAAATCAATCCGCGCCATGTTTGATAGAATATATCTATCAGGAGAGGCTGCGGGCTGCCTTGATCGCGGCGTTGGCCAGCGGCGTCAACGGGGTGCGGTCAAGCACGACGAGGCCGATGCGGCTTGATGCGAGCATTTCGATGAACTCCAGCGATCTGGCCCACGACAGGCCGGAAAGTAGAGCCACATAGCTGTCTGGCATGATGGTGGCGAAGTGTCCTGCCTCAACCATCGACAGCAACGTGACATACGAGTCCGCGGTGACGCGCGGATTGAGCCGGATGCCATGTTGGGCCATCCGGTCGTCGAGTATACGGCGGTTCTGCATGCCCTGATGCAGCAGACACAGCGGCAGTTCGGCGGCGTCGGCCACGGTGATTGCACTGCGCCCGGCAAGGCTGTGCCCCTCGCGCACGACAAGGCGGTAGCGTTCGCTGAAAAGGGGCACGCTCAGCACGTCTGCGGGTGGCTCATGGTCGAGATAGGTAAGGCCGCCGTCCAGCTCGAACTCGGTCAGTCCGCGCACAATCTCACGCGACGTCAGCGACCGCACCGACAGCGAAAGTGCAGGCTGTGTTTCGAACAGCATCTTTGCCATCTCGCCCGTGAAAGGCAATGCCGCCGGTATGGCGCCAAGCCGGAATTCACCCTGAATCGGACCACTGGTCGCCGATATGGCAGCGGCCATGCCGTCTTGCGCGGCGACCATCTGCCGCGCCCAGGGCAGCAGCGCCTGGCCCTCGGGCGTCAGGCTGATGAAGCGCCGGTCCCGTACGATCAGGCGCTTTCCCAGTTGGCGTTCCAGCGCCGTCAGCCCGGCGGAAAGGGTAGGCTGGGTAACACCGCATACATCAGCCGCCCGCGCGAAATGCTTTTCCTTCACCAAAGCGAGGAAATAGCGGACAAGGCGCAGCTGCATCGTTTGGGCTCCTGACCCTATTTCGGCGGTTTCGAAGGAGGCGGCATCATCCGCTGACCCTAAGTCCAGCCGGGACCGCCCCGGCGGTCCCTGTCTATGGCCATGATTGTACCGATGCACAGCATCACCGTCAGCATCGAGGATCCGCCGTAGGACATGAAGGGCAGCGGAATGCCGACCACCGGTGCCAGCCCCATCACCATCATCAGGTTGATCGCAACGTAAAAGAAGATAGTGGCGGTGAGGCCAGCCGCCGTCAGCTTCGCGAACCGGTCCTCGGCACGGATCGAGACGCGGGTCCCCCAACGAAACAGCAGCAAGAATCCGGCGATCAGGGCGCTGCCGCCCAGGAGGCCCCATTCTTCGGCCATCGTCGCGAATACGAAATCGGTGTGCCCCTCAGGCAGATAATCGAGGTGACTCTGCGTGCCCTGAAGGAATCCCTTGCCCCAGAAACCACCCGAACCGATCGCGATCTTCGACTGGCTGATATGGTATCCCGCCCCGAGCGGGTCGTTTTCCGGGTCAAGAAAGATGAGCACGCGTTTCTGTTGATAATCATGCAGGAAACTGAAGGCGATCGGGATGATGGCTGCGCCCGCCATCCCTGCTCCGATAAACAGGCGCAGAGGCAAGCCGGCAAGGAACATGACCGTAACGCCGCCCGCTGCGATCATGGTCGCGGTGCCGAGGTCCGGCTGCACCAGCACCAGCGCCCAAGGCACTCCGATCAGCAACAGCGCCGGCCAGATCGCGGTCCATTTGCGGATTTCGCCGACGGGGAGGCGCGCGTAAAAGCGCGCGACCGCAAACACAATTGCGGGCTTCATGAACTCCGATGGTTGGAGCTGCATGAAGCCCAGATTGATCCAGCGCTGGCTGCCCCCTGCTACGCCGCCCACCAGTTCCACGGCTATCAGGGCGATCAAAATGGCGGCATAGCCTGGAAAGGCGAGGCCCGCGAAAACGCTGACCGGTATGCGGGAAAGGATGAGCGCCATACCGGAAAAGATGACGAAGCGGACAAGTTGATTGAGTGCCCACGGGGTAATGCTGCCGCCCGCCGCGCTGTAAAGCACCACGGCTCCGAAGATCGCAATGGCCGCTATCAGCAGCATCAGCTTCCACGGCAGTCGCGCGATCGAGGCAGGAACGACGCTCAATCCGGGTTGTCCTGCCCCGCCCCGACCGGGGTGCCGATGGCGTTGCTCGCATTTGTGACCGCATCGGCCGCATTCATCGCGATCGCGGCGTCAGAGGGTAGAATGACAGGGGCCATACCCTTTTCCATGCGATAGGCCTGCATCTTCGCCCTCAACCGGTCGGTCGGTGATCCGCCCCAGCCTTCTTCCAGCTTGGCAAGGATTTCATAGGCCTTGGACCGGTCGAACAAGTAGGTCATCACGTCTCGCGCGATCGGATACGCCGCGCTCGATCCGCCGCCATGCTCGATCACGACCGATGCGGCATAACGGGGGGCGTGGAACGGCGCGAAGCACACGAACAGCCCGTGGTCACGCTGTTTCCAATCAAGGCTCGCATTGGATCGCACGCCTCCCCGCCGCTCTGCCATCGTGATGCGGCGGACCTGGGCGGTGCCCGTCTTGCCTGCGAGTTCCATCCCCTTGACCGGCAGGCGCGCCCGTCCGGCAGTGCCACCGCCGTTCACGACCTGCCACATCGCCTCCTGCACGAAGCGCAGATTCTGACCGCTGACGCCCAGCGGGTCGGCGGGCTTGCGGTTGCGGTTGTACACAAACTGCGGAGTGACCTGTCGTCCCGAAGCTATGCGCGCGGTCATGACGGCCAACTGCGTTGGATTGGCCAGCATATAGCCCTGGCCGATCGTGGCATTGACCGTGTCGTAGATCTGCCACGGCTCCTTATATTTGCGTTCCTTCCATACAGGATCGGGAACGGTGCCGTAGCTCTGGCTGGGGAAGGGCAGGGCAAAGCGTTCGCCCAGCCCCAGCCGATGGGCCATCGAGGCGATGACGTTCATGCCCATCTTCTGGGCGAAATGATAGAAATAGACGTCGCAACTCTGGTAAATGCCCTTTGCCATGTCGGTTCGGCCGTGACCGCCCCGTTTCCAGCAATGGAACAGGCCCCGCCCAACGCGATACGCGCCGCTGCAGTTCACTGCCTCGCGCGGGTCAAGCCCAGCTTCCAGAAAGGAAAGGGCGACCATCGGCTTTACCGTGGAACCGGGCGGATACAGGCCCTGGAGCGTCTTGTTGCGAAGCGGCACATGGTCGTCCTTCGACAACATGTCCCATTCCAGATGGCTGATGCCATCGGAAAAGCTGTTCGGGTCGAAGCTGGGCATCGAGGACATGGCCAGGATGTCGCCCGTCCAGCAGTCCATTACCACGACGGAGCCGCTCTCCGGCCCGAGCCGGCGTCCGGCGTATTCCTGCAACCCGCCGTCGACAGTCAGGCGGACGGGATGGCCCGGCGTGTCGGGCCGCGTGGTCAGTTCGCGCACGATCTTCCCACGTGCGGTGACCTCCACCCGCTTGGCCCCTGGCTTTCCGGTCAACTGGAGATCGAAGGATCGCTCCAGCCCGTCCTTGCCGACCTTGAACCCCGGGGTGATGAGCAGCGGGTCCTTGCGTTCCTGATATTCCTCGGCCGAAGCCGCGCCGACATATCCAAGCAGGTGGCCCACCGCCGGGCCGGCCGGATAGTCGCGTGAGTAACCTTGCGCGGGTGCGACGCCCGGCAGGTCGGGCAGGCGCACCGACACGGTGGCATATTGCTCATAGCTCATCCGGTCCGATACCTGAACCGGCTGGAATCCCGCAGCTTTTTCAAGGTCCTCGTGGATACGTTCGACATCTTCGGGCTGGAGCGCCAGCAACTTGGCCAGCGTACCGATCACTACATCCTTGTCACGGAGCCTGTCGGGGATGATGTCGACGCGGAAGTCTGTGCGGTTCTTCGCCAGCGGCTTGCCGTGACGGTCGAGGATCCAGCCGCGGCGCGGAGGAATCAGCGTCAGGTTGACCCGGTTGCTTTCCGACAGCAGCGAATATTTTTCGTTCTCGGCAAGGCTGATCCACGCCATCCTTCCCGCCAACAGCGCGCCGATACCACCCTGTACCGCCCCGAGGACCATCGCGCGACGTGTGAAGGTGAATGACAGGCTGGCCTGGGTGACGTGCTTTGGGGTTAGTCGTGGAAATTTCATGCCATCATGCGCCAGCGGTCGATCCAGGCGATGACGCGTACAATAATCGGATAGAGCAAAGTCGACCAGACCAATTGTGGAAGGATGAGGAACAGGGGCGATCCGTTTCCGGACAGCCATCCGAACAGGGTTCCCCCCGCAAGGAAGACAAAGGCGGCTCCGATCGCAATTAGCCAGTCATGCCAGTAGTCGCGCCACATTAACCGCGCGTCCAGGATTTCGATCGCCATCATCACCACCGACCACAGGAAGATGGCGGTGCCGAGCGGATGCCCGCTCATGATGTCGTTGAAGGCGCCGAGCGGCACACCGATCCACAGCGGCCAAAGCTCGTGGTGCACCAGTCGCCAGCCCACGAGGAACAGCAGGCCAAGCGGAGGCAGAGTCGGCACCTGAGCGATAACTGGTAGCAGAGCGGGCAGCGCCGACGCGATCAGCACCGACAGGATCGGGGTTGCCTCCATGCGCCAGCGTGTAGGCATGTTGCCAAGACGCGGGACGGGCGCGCTCATGGCGCGGAATCCGCATTGACGGGAACCGGCGGCTGCGGGACGGGAATGTTCGCGTCGTAAGTCCGCTCCACCATGACCATCTCCACCCGCGCCGGACTTGCGAGCGGAACCGCGATCGCGATGTCCTCCCTCTCGGCCACGACCACAGCCACGGGGATGTTCGGGCTGTAGAGGCCTCCGGTGCCGGTCGTCACTATGATATCGCCGGGCTTGAACGGGTTCGCTCCGGCGCTTAGCGGACGAATTTCGAGGGTGCCGTCATCGCGGCCGGTGGATATTCCGGCCATATTGTCCTTTGCTCGCCGAACCGGCACGATATTCTGACTGTCGGTGATCAGCAGCACGTCGGCGCTGTTGGGGCCGGCGATCAACACCCTTCCGACCAGCCCTTCGGGCGCGCGCACCGGCATACCCACCCTTACGCCCTGTGCGGTTCCCGCGCTCATTCGCGCGAGCCGGCGGCTGATCGTCGATGATGAGCTGATGAGTCGAGCCGTCGCCACTTCGGCATGGGACGCCTCGGCGAGATTCAGCAGCTTCTTGAGGCGGACATTTTCCTGCGCGACCGCCTCGGCCTCGATCAACTTTGCACGGTTTGCCTCGACCTGGCGCCGCAGGGCGGCATTCTGTGATCCAGCGCGGATATAGGCGGACGCGGTTTCGTCTACCGAGCCGATGCCGCTGATCATGACTTTCAATGTGGTTGCGACCGGGCGTGTTGCTTCCCCCGCGGCGGTGCGGATTACGGCGAATCCCGCAGGGTCCGCTTTCGACAACAGCACGAGCAGCAGGCCAGCCGTCGCGCCGACTATGGTGATGACATAGCTCGCGAACAGGCCGTACTGAGCCCGCCTGTTGACTCCGGGACGGCGACGGGGTGGTCGCGCCATGGCGGGCCGTCTCCTTCCGGGGTCAGGCGGTCTGCAGCACGCCGCGGTAGATGGGGTCCTCCAGCGCACGGCCGGTGCCTATGGCGACGCAGGTCAACGGGTCTTCCGCGATGGTAACGGGCAGGCCGGTTTCGTCGCGCAGTTCGTCATCAAGGCCCTTGAGCAGCGCTCCGCCGCCTGTCAGCACGATGCCCTGGTCGACAATGTCGGCGGCGAGTTCCGGCGCCGTGTTTTCCAGTGCGATGCGCACACCTTCGACGATGGTGCCGATGGGTTCGGCAAGCGCCTCGGCGATTTGTGCCTGGTTGATGCTGATTTCCTTGGGAACGCCATTCACAAGGTCGCGGCCCTTGATATGGATGATGGCGCCGATCCCGTCAGCCGGGGGTTGAGCGACCCCATATTCCTTCTTGATGCGCTCGGCCGTGGCCTCGCCGATCAGAAGATTGTGGTGGCGTCGCACGAATGACACTATCGCTTCGTCCATCTTGTCGCCGCCGACACGGACCGACGTGGTATAAGCAAGGCCACGCAGCGAAAGGACGGCGACCTCCGTGGTGCCGCCGCCGATGTCCACGACCATCGATCCAATGGGTTCGGTCACCGGCATGTCGGCGCCGATGGCCGCCGCCATCGGTTCCTCGATCAGGAATACCTGGCTGGCACCCGCATTGCTGGCCGCATCGCGGATCGCGCGGCGCTCGACCGAGGTAGAGCCCGACGGCACACAAATCACGATTTCGGGGAAACGCCAGGGGCGCGCCTTGCCGCCGTGCACCTTGGTGATGAAGTGCTTGATCATCTGCTCGGCGACGTCGATGTCCGCGATCACGCCATCTCGGAGCGGGCGGATCGCCTCGATCGAATCCGGTGTCTTGCCCATCATCAACTTGGCATCGTCGCCGACTGCCTTCACCCGCTTCACGCCGTTCAGCGTCTCTACCGCCACGACCGACGGCTCATTGAGTACGATCCCGCGCCCCCGCACATAGACGACAGTGTTCGCCGTGCCGAGGTCGATCGCCATATCCTGCGAAGAAAACTTGAACATTCGGGTGAAAAACGACATGCCTGATCCTGTTTTCACGACCCGCCAAGACCGGCCGGCGGGCCATATGCAGCCGCATTCCTGGCGGCCGGGAGGCAGACTGATCAGCGTCGAAAAATGTCCGGCCCCGGCTCGCGGAAAGCGCTCGCTTGGGCTAGTCAGGAACATATGTCAATACGCCGCCTACCCGAACATCTGGTCAATCGCATCGCTGCAGGCGAAGTCGTTGAACGACCCGCCAGTGCGTTGAAGGAACTGGTCGAGAATGCGGTCGATGCGGGCGCCGGCCGGATCGTGGTCCGCCTGGGCAACGGCGGACTGGACCGAATCGAGGTGAGTGACGACGGCTGCGGGATGCAGCCGGGCGACATGGCACTTGCGCTGGAGCGACACGCGACATCGAAGCTCCCAGATGAAAGCATCGAAGCCGTCGTAACGCTCGGATTCCGGGGTGAAGCGTTGCCCTCGATCGCAAGCGTCGCACGGCTGACCCTTGAAAGTCGCATACGGGGAGGGGACGGCTGGCGGCGCATTGTCGACAATGGCGCGCTGGAGCGAGAGGAGCCCTGCGCGATCCCGCCCGGCACAATCGTGCGCGTCGAACAGCTTTTCGCCCGTGTGCCCGCCCGGCGCAAGTTTCTCCGTTCCCCGCGCTCGGAATATGCCGCCTGCCTGGATGCGGTTCGGCGGATCGCAATGGCCCATCCGGAAATTTCCTTCGAGATGGAACATGACGGGCGCCGGACTCTTTCCGTGCAGGCGGGTGAGGGGCGTGAGGCCCGTGTGGCCGCGCTTACCGACCGGGGCCTCGCCGACAATCATGTGGTCGTCTCTTTCCATCGGGAGGGGCTGGCGCTTGCGGGCGTGGCAAGTCTACCGACCTATAATCGGGGCGTTGCCGATCACCTCTATCTCTTCGTCAACGGCCGGCCGGTGCGCGACAGGCTTCTGGTTGGTGCCGTCCGGGCCGCTTATGCCGACCTTCTGGCGCGGGACAGGCATCCGGTGCTTGCCCTTTTTCTCGACGTGCCACCGGGGGAGGTGGATGTGAACGTGCATCCAGCAAAGACGGAGGTACGCTTTCGCGATCCCGCGCTGGTGCGGGGAATGCTGGTGAGCGGCCTCAGGCACGCCCTCGACGAGGCCGGATTTCGTTCGGCGCAGCGTCCAGACGGCGTGGCGATGGCGGCCTGGCGCAGTGAACCGGTTTCGCCCGCGCCGATGGGGCCGTTGCCCATATTCGACCGCTCCGGTGCGCTACGCCAGGGCGCGCCGGATACCTACTTTCTTGCGGAGACGGCGAGGGGATGGGGCGCCGCAGAAACCACGCTTGCGCCAGCCGCTCGCGCCGAGGAAGCGAGCGAGGCGCCACCGCCGGCGCAAAGTTTTCCGCTGGGTGTCGCGCGGGGGCAGGTGTCGAAAACCTATATCGTTGCCGAGGCGGAGGATGGGCTCGTCATCGTCGACCAGCATGCGGCGCATGAGCGGCTGGTGCTCGAACGCATGCGGCGGGCGCTGGTTGGGGGCAGCGTCGCGACGCAAGCGCTGCTGATGCCCGAGGTCGTCGAGATTGAGGAACCCGCCTGCGACCGCTTGGAGTCGCGCATACCGGAGCTGAGGGATTTCGGGCTGGAACTGGAACGTTTCGGTCCGTCGGCGATGCTGGTGCGCGCGGCCCCGGCGATGCTCGGCGCGGGCGATGTGGGCGGGCTGGTGCGAGACCTGGCGGACGATCTGGCGCAGGCTGACGAGGCGCTATCGCTCAAGGAACGGCTCGATCATGTGGCAGCGACGATGGCTTGCCACGGTTCGGTACGCGCGGGCAGGGTGCTGTCCGTGTCGGAAATGAACGCGCTGCTGCGCGAGATGGAGGTTACGCCCCGCAGCGGCCAGTGCAATCATGGCCGCCCGACGTGGGTGAAGCTGGCTCACCGCGATATTGAAAGGCTCTTTGGACGAAAATAATGCCCGGCAGGCTCAGCCGGGCCGCCGCGCGACGATGCCGTTCGATATAACCGTCATTACGACTTCGTCGTGCTGGTTGAACACGTTCCAGCGGCTGCGAATGATTCCAATCTCCGGACGGCTGCGCGATTCCCGCTTTTCAAGCACTTCTATCTCAACGCGCAGGACGTCGCCGGGATGGACTGGCCGCTGCCAGCGGAGATCCTCCATGCCAAGACCGCCCTTGCTGGTTTCGGCGCGTCCGGTTTCCTTCCAGTAGTCCACGATCATGCGCATCGCCATGGAAGCCGTGTGCCATCCGCTTGCGGCCAGACGTCCGAAGATGCTGTTCGCCGCCGCCGCGTCGTCCAGATGGAATGCCTGCGGATCATATCGCGACGCGAACTCGATCACTTCCTCGCGGGTTACTTCATATCGCCCGAACGATGCGACATGCCCTTCGACAATGTCTTCGAAATAGACAGGCATACATATCCTTGATGACGGCACCGCTTCTTGGGCTCGCATTCACTAACGGATTGCCATCCAGACCGCCATGCTGGCCATCATCAGATTTTCCGTCAGGGACACGAACCCCAGTGGAACATTGCTGTTGCCGCCCACGCAGGCACATTTGAGCTCGCGCCGATCGATATAGACCGCCTTGAATACCGAGACCGCGCCGATCGTGCCGACAAACAGTGCGAGGGGGATCGAAAGCCACTCCAGAACATGCGCGGTCATCAGGATGCCCGCCAGCCCTTCCGCAAAAGGATAGATGGTGGCGTAAGGAACCCAATGTCGGGCGAGCAGGTCGTAATTCAGAAACATGACGGAAAAGCGCTCGACATCTTGCAGCTTGAGCAGGGCCAGAGCGCACATGGAAAAGCTGATGAACCATTCGGCGGCCATGATGGATATCGCCGTGCCCATCGCGGCTTGGCTTGCGGCGAGAGCCATCAGCGCCGTCATGGCAAACAGCGCGATCACCGGGCGATAGCTGGTCGCTCCGGGTTCCGACACGTTCTTTCCGAAGAAGCGACGCAGATCGTCATAGCCGCCGATCCGCTTGCCATCGACGAAAGTTTGCGGGGTGGTTTGGACCCCATGCCGCGCCTTGAATGCGTCGATTTCCTCACGGGTCTTCAGCCAATGATCCTCGACACGGTAACCTCGGGACCGGAGCAGATGCAGCGATTTCAACCCGTAAGGGCAGAAATGGTCGGGCATCATCATGCGATAGAGCGTAGCGGTTCTGGTCATGAGGCGGGCCTTGTTAAATTGATGATTCCTTCTGTGCCCTTCGTTATAACCTCCGGACCCTGGTACGGAGTCAATCGCTATGACAATGACGATCGCTGAGCTGGCGCGGGCCGCCGGGGTAGGCGTTGAAACCGTCCGTTTCTACCAGCGCAAACAGATGATGCAGCGTCCGGGGGGGATGGGTCGGCCCGGCGCGGGCATCCGCCATTATGGAACGGAAGATGTGCGCCGCCTGCGCTTCATACGCGCGGCACAGCGCGCTGGTTTCACGCTCAAGGAAATTGCGCGGCTGCTGGATCTGGAGCGGGAGAGCGACCGGACAGAGGTACGGGCGATCACTGCGGCGCGAGTTGAGGCTCTCGATAAGCAGATTGCGGAATTGTCACGGGCTCGAGGTGCCCTTGTTCGGTTGGCCGGGGAATGCGCGCGAAGCGAGGCTGGACCCTGCCCGATCCTCAACGCGTTTGAAGAGTAAGACGGTACATCCCGAACCGCGTGCGGCGAGCGTGTATAGTGAGCGGTCAGCTCAGCTGTGCAAAAAGTGCATCACGTCGCCGTCCTGCACGGCGTAAGCCTTGCCTTCGGCACGCAGCTTGCCCGCCTCACGCGCCTTGGCCTCGCCGCCCAGCGTCACATAATCGTCATAGGCCACGGTTTCTGCTCGAATGAAGCCCTTTTCGAAGTCCGAATGGATTTCGCCAGCCGCCTCCGGGGCGGCCGCGCCCTTGTGCACCGTCCACGCGCGGGCCTCCTTCGGCCCCACGGTGAAGAAGGTTATGAGGTGGAGCAGTTCATATCCAGCGCGGATCACGCGGGCGAGGCCTGTCTCCGACAAACCAAGCTCAGAGAGATATTCCATCCGCTCCGTGGCATCCATCGCCACCAGCTCCGCTTCGATGGCGGCGGAGACGACCACCGCCTGCGCGCCTTCGGCCCGTGCCTTCTCAAACACGCGGGCGGAAAAATCATTGCCCTGCGCTGCCTTCTCTTCCTCGACGTTGCAGACATAGAGCACCGGCTTGGTGGTCAGCAGCTGCGCCTGTTTGAGCACGCGCGCTTCCTCTTCATCGCGCGGTTGCGTCAGGCGAGCGGGTTTGCCCTCGCGCAGCAGATCCAACGCCTGCCCCAGTACGGACGCGGCGATCTTGCTCTCCTTGTCGCCCTGCGCGGCCTTTTTCTGGGCGGCGGGCACGCGCTTTTCCAGGCTTTCGAGGTCGGAGAGCATCAGCTCCGTTTCGACCGTCTCAGCGTCCGCAATTGGATCGACCCTGTTGTCCACATGCTGGATGTCGTCGTTCTCGAAACAGCGCAGCACATGGACGATGGCGTCCACCTCGCGGATGTTGCCAAGGAACTGATTGCCCAACCCTTCGCCCTTTGATGCGCCCCGAACCAGTCCCGCAATATCGACGAAGGCGAGCTGCGTCGGAATGATCTTCGCCGATCCCGCGATTCCCGCCAGCTTTTCCAGCCGCGCGTCGGGCACGGCGACGTTGCCGATGTTCGGTTCGATCGTGCAGAAGGGATAATTGGCCGCCTGCGCCGCCTGCGTTTCCGTCAGGGCGTTGAACAGCGTGGACTTGCCTACATTGGGCAGCCCGACAATCCCGCATTTGAACCCCATTATCCATGCACTCCGTTCGGTCCGATCTGGTCGGTAACCTGTTATAACTGTGCCATTCGCGCCTCGGCCTGGCTCGACACGAACGCTGAGAGTATCAAGTGTCGTTCAGACGCAGCGCTACGTCATTCATGAACCTGGCGTCGTCGCCTTTCGCCAGCCACTCCGCCTCCGCGCCGATGGCTCCCAGCATGTCGGTCAGCGCCTCTGTTTCGCCCTTCGCATAGTTGGACAGGACATATCCATGCACTTTGTCCTTGTGCCCGGGGTGGCCGATTCCGATGCGCACGCGCCGGAAATCCGGGCCGATATGCTTATCTGTTGAGCGCAGGCCGTTATGCCCGGCGGTGCCGCCGCCGCGCTTCACCTTGACCTTCATGGGAAGGAGGTCGAGTTCGTCATGAAAGACGGTCACGTCGCCGGGCGAGAGCTTGTAGAAATCCATCGCGGCGCGGATCGAACGACCGCTTTCGTTCATGAACGTCGCGGGTTTCAGGAGCAGGAGCTTTTCAGGGCCGAGCCGCCCTTCGGCGACCCAGCCCTGGAATTTCTTTGCCCACGGCGAAACGCCATGCATGTCGGCTATGACATCGAGTGCCATGAAGCCGACATTGTGCCGGTGGAGCGCATATTGCGGGCCGGGATTGCCGAGGCCCACCCAAAGCTGCATGTGCGCTCCTCCCCGGCGGGGAAGGGATTACTCCCCGCCCTCGACCGCGCCTTCATCCTTGGTCGTGTCGCCTTCCTGGCTCTTCAGCGAGGACGGAGCAACGATGGTCGCGATGGTGAAGTCACGATCCGTGATCGCGCTCGTCGCGCCCTGTGGCAGGGTAACGGCGCTGATGTGGATCGAATCGCCCACGTCATAGCCCTTCAGGTCGACCACGACCTCATCGGGGATCGTCGCAGCGTCGCACACGAGCTCAAGCTCGTGACGGACGACGTTGAGCACGCCGCCGCGCTTCAGGCCGGGCGCTGCTTCCTCATTGATGAAATGCACGGGCACGTTCACATGCACCGTCGCATGTTCGGAAACGCGCAGGAAGTCTGCGTGCAGCGGGCGATCGCTCACCGGGTGGAAGGCGACATCCTTCGGCAGGGTGCGGACCTGTTTCCCGCCAACTTCGACCATGACGACCGAGTTGAAGAAATGGCCGGTTCCCAGTTGCTTGTTCAGCAACTTTTCCTCGACGTGGACGAGGACGGGTTCCTCATTGTTTCCGTAAATGACGGCGGGTACGCGGCCCTGACGGCGCAGAGCGCGGGAGGCTCCCTTGCCAGCCCGATCGCGTGCCTCGGCCGACAGCACAAGCTGATCGCTCATCGCATGTCTCCAGGTATCGATTGAAACACATCCGCCACGCCTCCAGGGATGACCATGACGGACAGCGGGCGCGTTTAGCAGAAACCGGGACGAAAGCAAGGGTGGCCGGGATGACCTCTTACGGCGAAACGAAATCCCGCTTCGAAAGCCTTCGCACGGTCAGCTTCTTTCCTTCCAGCAGGTCGATCACGCTGCCTCTGCCCGCAAGGTGTCCGGCGCCCACCGCCACGAACAGGGTGCCCGGCTGGTCGAGCCGCTGCACCAGCCAATCCGTCCAGCGCACGTTACGGTCATGCAGCAGCACACGCGCAAGCTCCGGCGTCTCCTTGATCGATTCGTTCATTTCCTTCGCGAGCGCGTCGGGCTTGCCGCGATCCCAATGGCGGAGCATCCGCGCGAACTCGGTCTCGACCTTGGGCAGCTCGTCAACGGTCGCCATGAGGTAGGCGACCTGGACCTTGGGCGGCAACGTATCGAAATAGCCGAGCTGCTGCTGCGGCGTCTCCAGGCCAACGACGCGCTTGCCCTGCCGTCGGGCGGTCGCCTCCAGAACCTTTTCGACCCCCAGATCCTGCTGGTAGCCAAGCCGCATCAGCGGCGCGATCGAAAGGTTGATCGCCACCAGCCATGGCTCCACCGCATCCATCGCCCGGACGGGAATGCCATAGTCACGCAGGGCAGAAAGATACCGTTCTCGCGCGTTCTCGGGCAGCATTTGGCTGGTTGGCTGGCCGCTGGTGTTGGCGGCCATCGGCGCGAGGATCGCCGCCATCTGTGCGGGGTCTTCCTCCGTCACCTCCAGGACCAATGTGTCGGAGCGGTCGAACGCCGCCTTTACCTCATCGTCGAACCAGACGACGCCGGGCTTCAGCATATGGACCGATCCAAACAAATAGATGGTCGTGTCCTCGTCCGCCACCACCCACAGAGCGGGGTTGCTACTGCGCCCGCCAGACGGCTTGCTGGCCACGGAGGCCGAGCACGCAAGCGCCACCGTGGCGGCGAGCGGTAGAAAATTGGTAAGGCGGCGCAGACGGCGGAGCATTGGCCGCTAAATGGCCTTATCTCGGCGCAAGGGCAAGTGCCGACAGGGTTCGAGCCGGTTACGTCAAGTCCTAATCCCTTGACCCGCGCGCGCCCATGCGCCAAGGCGTGGCGCCGAAATCCGACCCCTTTGGCACGTGAAGGATGGGAATGGCCGACCCGGCGAAACCGCTCAGTTTCCAGGACCTGATCCTCACGCTGCATGACTATTGGAGCGGGCAGGGCTGCGTCATCCTGCAACCCTATGACATGGAGGTCGGCGCCGGCACCTTCCACCCGGCAACCACATTGCGCAGCCTCGGCCCTGACCCGTGGAACTGCGCCTATGTGCAGCCCAGCCGCCGTCCGACCGACGGCCGTTATGGCGAAAACCCCAACCGGCTTCAGCATTATTACCAGTATCAGGTGATCATGAAGCCGTCGCCGCCCAACCTGCAGGAGCTGTATCTCGGCAGCCTTTCGGCGATCGGCATCGATCCGTTGCTGCACGACATCCGGTTTGTCGAGGACGATTGGGAAAGCCCGACGCTTGGCGCCTGGGGGCTGGGCTGGGAGGTCTGGTGCGACGGCATGGAGGTGACGCAGTTCACCTATTTCCAGCAGATGGGCGGGTTCGATTGCAAGCCGGTGTCGGGTGAGCTGACCTACGGGCTTGAACGCCTCGCCATGTATATACAGGGCGTCGACAGCGTCTATGACCTGCGCTTCAACGACGCCGTCGGCGACCGCCCGGCCGTAACCTATGGGGACGTGTTCCTCGCCAATGAACAGCAGATGTCGAAATGGAATTTCGAGATCGCCGACACGGAAAAGCTGTTCCGCTGGTTCAAGGACGCGGAAACCGAATGCAAGGCGAGCATTGATGCGGGCGTGCCGCTCGCCGCCTATGACCAGGCGATAAAGGCTAGCCATGTTTTCAACCTGTTACAGGCCAGAGGTGTGATCTCGGTTCAGGAGAGGGCGAGCTATATCGGCCGCGTGCGTGACCTCGCCAAGGGAAGCTGTGAGGCGTGGATGAAGTCCAACGGGTGGGCCGAATGACGACTGATTTCCTTCTCGAAATACGCTGCGAGGAAATACCGGCCCGGATGCAGGCGAAGGCGAGTGACGATCTTGCGCGCCTGTTCACCGAGAAGCTGGCTGAAGCCGGGCTGACGGCGCAGGGCCTGACTTCCTATGTGACGCCGCGCCGCCTTGCGCTCATCGCGCACGGCCTGCCGTTGTAGACCGAAGCCACAAGTGAGGAGTTCAAAGGCCCGCGCACCAGCGCGCCCGAACAGGCGCTCGACGGCTTCCTGCGCAAGACCGGCCTGACAAAGGACCGGCTTGAGGATCGCGACGGGGTGTGGTTCGCGACCGTGGAAAAGCCGGGCAGGGCCACCGCCGATGTGCTGGCCGATGCGATTCCGGCCATCGTCCGCGCCTTTCCCTGGCC
>DASULD010000198.1:0-11595 GCA_036278355.1 Sphingobium sp. | reverse complement strand
TGGCTCGACGCCATGCGGCATCTCGCTATCGGCCGTCACGCCGACAACGCCTGGGAAAGCGCGTTCTTCCGTAATTTCGCGAGGCGGGTGGTGTTGGCCGGGCTAAAGGATGGTTCGGTCGAGTTGCTGCGGCTTGCCGGTGGAGGCGAGGCGCTCGGCTATCTGCTGAATTTCGTCTCGGCCGGCCGCGTCATGAACTATCAATCCGCGTTCGCACATCCTCGTGCCGCGAAATCGAAGCCGGGCCTGATGTGCCATTGGGCGGCGGTCGCGCACTATGCGGTTCGTGGTCTTGATCGCTATTCCTTCCTTGCGGGCAAGGACCGGTACAAGGAAAACCTCTCGACTCATGGCGAAGAACTGATCTGGTGGACGCTTGAACGTTTCGACTGGCGGCTGGAGGCCGAGGCTGTCGCTCGGCGGCTGTTCCGGGTCAGGCGATCCAACCCAGCCGGTTGACGATCCGGTATAGCGCGCGTCCGGCCCATTGGCGCTCCGGCGCACATCCGACGCGGGCAAGCGGCAATCCGCGAGCGCGCAGCCGGGCGTTGAGGCTGTGAAGCTCGCCTTCGGCCACGCTGCGGCTCGATCGCCATGTAATCGAAAAACTGATCGAGACGGCATCGCCGTTCCGGACGAAATGCGGGGCCTTCACCGGGACATGCACCGCGTCGCCGGGCGAAAGGCGGATCGCGGTCCCGCGATCGAGGAAGCGGTCATCCCAGATCAGATTGCGATGACCCCCGCGAGCGAAGGATTCGCTCTTTTCGGGCGGCACCGTGTCGCGATCTCGCGCGGGAAATACCGTCAGTTCCTTCTCACCCCGGATCTGCAGCAGGATGTTGTGTTCCGGGTCCATGTGGAAGGGTGTGACGCTTCCCGGTGAACTCAGGAAGATGAATGCCTCCCGATGCAGCATCGGCCCGGTACTCGCTTCGACCGCTGGGCGCAGCGGCGCGAGCGCGACATCCAGCAGAGCGGCGTATGCAGGGTCGGACTCGACATTCTTGAGCACCGCCCAGCTATGATTGGTTTCGATCGTGCGGATCGTTTCGGCGAGCGTGAGGCCGTTGGGCGGCGTATCCTCTGGCCCGATACCGAACGGAAGGTCGCCGCGATTATACTCGACGCTGGCCGCAGGCATGTGCTCGGCCAGTTGCGCCAACGCTGCTGGTTTGAGCAGCGGATGATCGCACAGCCTGTGCGTCAGCCGCGCGGGGCGATCCGGATAGGCGGCGGCAAGATCCTTGATCGCCACGTCATCGAAGGCGTCAGGCCAGAGGCTCGGGTTCACCACCGTTTCCTCTTGAGTGCGCGCACCATGTCTTCGGCAAGGCCGGTCGCGGCATAGGCGATGCGGCGTCTGATCGCGCGGGCGCCGTGGCCCTTCAAGGCCACGCGGAATTGTCCGATCCGCCGGCGCTCCGCCCAGATGCCATCGATCATCGGGTGATCGGGCGCAGCGCAACTGTCCATCCAGTCCAGGTCTGGATCGGCAAGCGCCTGCGCAAGATTGTCGAGCTCGACCAGCACGCCCGGCGAATAGCGGGCAAAGCGCTCATCGAACGCAATCTTGTAGCTGAACCCGGCGCGGCCCACGCGCAAATTGACGAGCATTGCTATGGCTGCCCCATTCAGGTCGATCCGCAGCATTTCGATCATGCCGTCCCCGGCGGCGCGCAGGATCGCGTCACGGAACCAATCGCGTGTGCCGGCGTGGCTGTCCAGCGCTGTTCCGTTCCTGCCCTTCCATCCGGAACGCTCCAGCGCGAGGAAATCCTCGATCCAGCACCGGACGTCGTCGCTCTCTTCGAATGTCCGGTGTTCCACCCTCCCGGTCTCTGCAAGCCTGCTGGCGACACGGCGAAGTTCCTTGCGCCGCTTCGTGCCCGCATGGGCGCGCCAGTAGGCGTCCGGATCGAGGCCGGAACGGAGCATCGCGCGTTCATGCGATGCGATGATGCGGATGGCGCGTCCCGTCTTGTCGCAGCAACGGCGCAACGCCGTGGCGGCTGGACCATCAATATCGAGCCCGCCCAGATGGAGAAAATCACCGGCCCAGGCCGCCTCGTCGAGCTGGCGCAGCAGCTCTGCCCAGGCCTGCTCTTCATGGCCGGAGCGCATCAGCGGCGCGCCGTAGAAGCATTGGTCGTGCATCCAGTTGGCGGTGTTGCGTACCGTATAGCTGCCGTGCCGCGACCGGGCGACGACGGGGAGGAGGGCGACGGGAACGCCCGCGTCGTCCCGTGCCTCCAGCACGCGGACGCTGGCCCCCTCAGTCAAATGGTCGAGCGCGGGCAGCAGCAGCGCGGGGTGATAAAAAGGATTGGGGTCGATACTCGCACTGGCAAGGTCGCGCCAGCACGCGGCCTTATGCGGCGGCTTGGAAGGCGGTCGCTCCGGATATTGCACGCCGGCTACGGTGGTTGGCACGTCCATTTCGGTCGCTTATACCGCGAACTCGAAGAAGAAGTGAACGCGCCTGCTATTTTGTCGCCATCTGCGCGGACAGCAACCTCGCAGCGCGCAGCATGTCGTCTATCTCGACGAACTTTTCGCGCGGGGAGCCGGGCAGAGCGCGAGCGACCTCCGCCGCGTCGATGTTCTGCCAGTCGCGGAAGGTGACGACCTCGACCCCTCGCGCGGCAAGAAATGCGTCCAGCCCCGGCCGCCCCTGCTTGCCGGACCCCTCGCCGATATCCTGGGCTATCTTGTCGGCAATCATGGCGCCGTCAGGCTTGTTGGTCCCGATGGTGCCGGTCGGGCCGCGCCGTGCCCACCCGACGCAATAAAGCCCCGGCAGGATGCGCCCCTCGTCGCTGGCAAAACGGCCGCGCCCATGTTCATAGGGAACGCCTGCTATCGGCGGCGTCTGATAGCCGATGCATGTGACGACCAGCGAGGCGGTAATGGTGTAGTGTTCGCCCGTGCCGTGGCTGCGTCCCATGTCGTCAAGGGTGGTGCGCTCCACCACGACTCGCTGCACACGATCGTCGCCCTCGATGGCGACCGGCATACTGAAGAAGTCGAAGTCGATGGTCACCGGCTTCGCGACCGGATTGGCGGCGAATTCGCGCAGCAATGTGACGGACTTGCGCTGTCCCGGTTCCAGCAGCGCATCGGCGCCTACTTCAGGCAGGTCGGCGGGATCGACGCGCGGCGCCGCCCGCTCCAGACGCGCGAGTTCGGCCAGTTCCTTGGGCGTCATCGCGATCTGATGCGGTCCGCGGCGGCCCAGCAGCGTCACGTGGCGAATACGCGATTGGGTCAGGGCCTGACGAGCATGTGCAACGATGTCGCTGCCCTCAAACTCCTCGGTTGTCTTCGACAGAATGCGCGCGACGTCCAGCGCCACGTTGCCGTTGCCGATCACGACCGCGTCGGTGCCGTGCAGCGGCGGATCGAGCTGCGCGAAATCGGGATGTCCGTTGTACCAGCCCACGAACGCGGCACTGCCCACCACGCCGGGCAGGTCGGCGCCGGGAATGTCAAGCGGCCGGTCCTGCGGTGCGCCCGTGGCGATCACGACCGCATCGTAAAGTGACTGCAAATCGGCAACGCTCAAATCCCTGCCCACGGACACATTGCCGACGAACCGGACCGTATCGCTCAGCGCGACCGCCTCATATCGCCTCGACACCGCCTTGATCGACTGGTGATCGGGCGCAACGCCCGTGCGGATCAGTCCAAAGGGGACGGGCAGCCGGTCAATGATGTCGACGTGGGCCTCGTCTCCGAAGATGTTACGGCAGGCCTCCGCCGTATAATAGCCCGCCGGTCCCGACCCGATGATCGCAATATGCCGCATCCGATCTCCCCTCATTTTCGCAACATGCTACCGGGCGGGGGACGAACCGCAAGCGGTAAGTGCAAGGGGCACAAGTCCGTTTTCCGGTGCTGGCACGGGCTATAAACCGGATAGTAAATCTTTGGCGGCAATGGGAAACCATGCTGCGGTGGCGCCAGACCAGAAACGATAACGAGGCACTTCTGGGGCCTCCCTCCATGTTGGCGACCCTTGGGCTCACCGATGGCGGCGACGGCGTATCTCCCGCCTGGGTGCAGCAGTCGCTGCGTTCCGTTTCGTCGCTGTGGCCCATTTTTATCCTCGTCAAGTTGTGCTTGCTGGTGAGCATTGCGAATATAGGTCCGCTGCTGAATGCGTCGGCCTATACCCTCCTGCTGCTTGCGGTGACACTGGCGAGCGACGCTGTAATCGCGATGCTGCACCTTGTCCGTCCGCTGGACCGGATGAAGTCGTACTGGCAGATGCGGCTCATGTGTGCGCTGGTCTTTGTTTCCGCGCTGTTCACGGTCCTCTGGTCACACAGCCTTCCTCCGTCCATGAGTGACCATGGCCTTGTGTCTGCGACGATGGTCCAGGCCGCGCTCGTGCTTCTGGCCACGAGCATATTCGGACATTTGCGAATTCTGGGCCTTGCTTATTGCGGGGGCGCGATCGTCTGCATGATCGGCTTTCATGGTCCCCACCTTGCCCTTCTGTCCGTCGCTGTGCTTGCGGGAATGGGGGCTGCGGCGCTTTTCCAGGCGCGGCGTGACGGACAGCGCTTGCTTGCGCACGACGTTCAGGATGTGCGCAGCCGCCGCGCCCATCGCCTCCTCACCGAATATGAGGAAGCAGGGCATGGCTGGTTTTGGGAAACGGACCGGACCGGCGCGCTCGCCTATATTTCGCCCACGCTCGCGCGATCTTTGGGACTCAGGACGGAGGAGGTCATCGGCCGGCCGCTGACCGATCTTGTCGGCACTGGCGGCGGGCAAAGCGAATCCGACAGAACGCTGGGCTTTCACCTGTCCGTCCGCAGCGCCTTCCACGACGTCGCGGTAAGTGTCCGCGCGGGCGAAGAGGAACGGTGGTGGGCGTTGTCGGGTCGCCCGATCGTCAATGACTATGGCCATTTCCACGGTTTCCGGGGCAGCGGCTATGATCTGACGGCAACGAAGCGGAGTCAGGCGGAGGTCGCGCGACTTGCCGCGTTCGATTCCCTTACCGGTATCGCCAACCGCGTGCAGATGCAGCGGGCGCTGGAACAGTGCGTCGGGACGCCAGGAGGACTCGCAGGGGCCTGCGCGCTGTTCCTGCTCGATCTCGATCGGTTCAAGGCGGTAAACGACACGATGGGTCATCCGGCCGGTGACGCGCTGTTGCGTCAGGTGGCCGAGCGGCTGCAGCGGGTGGTCGGCGACCGCGGTATGGTCGGCAGGCTGGGCGGAGACGAATTCAAGGTCCTGTTGCCCGATCTTGCTGACCGGACCAGGCTCGGCGCTCTTGCCGACGCGATCATCGCTGCGCTGTCTCATCCCTATATCGTCGAAGGCGTGCAGGTCGTGATCGGCGCATCAGTGGGTATCGCCGTCTGCCCCGACGACGGTTTCAGCGCCGATACGCTGACGCGGAACGCCGATCTTGCTCTCTACGCGGCCAAGGCGCAGGGACGGGGCGTCCATCGCTTCTATTCGTCGGACATGCTGACCCAGGTCGAGGACCGCAGGCAGCTTGAGGATGATCTGCGGTCTGCCCTGGCCAACAATGCGCTTGACCTCGTTTATCAGCCGGTCGTGGACGCGGCCGAGGAACAGGTGGTCGGGGTCGAAGCGCTCCTGCGCTGGAATCACCCGGTTCGTGGTCCCATACCCCCGTCGGATTTCATACCGGTCGCGGAGGAATCGGGTCTGATCGGTCCGCTGGGTGAGTGGGTGATGCGCGCCGCGTGCGCGGCCGCGTCTGAATGGCCGGACAGGATACGGGTTTCCGTTAACGTGTCGCCGATCCAGTTCGCCAATCCTGCGTTTCCCGGCGTGGTGATGAGCGCGCTGGGGTCCTCGGGACTCGCGCCCGCCCGGCTGGAGCTGGAAATCACTGAGAGCGCATTTCTGAAAGAGGGCGAGGCGACCGAGCGCATGTTCGCACAGCTGAAGGCCATCGGCGTCCGGCTCGCTCTCGACGATTTCGGCACGGGATATTCCTCGCTCGGTTACCTGCGCAAGGCGCCGTTCGACACGATAAAGATCGACCGGGCCTTCGTGCAGGGCGCGGCAGTGGAAGGAAGCCGAAACGCGGCGATCATATCGTCCATCGTCAACCTCGCGCACGCATTGGGCATGGATACAACCGCCGAAGGGGTGGAAACGAAGGAGGAGCTGGAACTTGTTCGCGTACTGGGCTGCTCACACATCCAGGGCTTCATCTATGGCAAGGGGGAAAGCGCCGCGGCGGTGGGGGAAAGGTTCGCCGGGCAGGGCGTACCCATCAGCACAGCGGACGTAAAGCCGGGCAGGTCGCGACGCGTGACCATGCTGCGGTCGGTCGCTATCCTGTACGAAGGGCAGCGCTACTTTGCGCGCATCCGCAATATCTCGTCGGGCGGCGCAATGATAGAGGGGCTGTGGAGCGTGCAGCCAGGCGCCAGGATCATGGTGACGCTGGGCGACGGTCTGTCAGTGGAGGCGATGGTGCGCTGGTCCGTTTCGGGCCGGGTCGGGTTGCAATTCGCCAAACCCGTGGAACTGGGCGCCCTCCGCGCGGCCGGCACGGTACGTATGGCAGGCTGAGATACGCGTCACGACAAAGGCGCCCGGCCTGTCGCCGGACGCCCTCGATTTCTTTTGCGTCAGCGTGCCCTGGGCGCTGCGGCGGCCGCATTGGTCGGCAGACCGCCGAGCTGGGTTACCAGCTTGGTATAGGCATCGAGATAGGCAAGCACGATTACCTGGCCGATCTCGGTATTCTGGTATCCGCTGCCACCGGCCGCGGCAAAGCCGCCCCACCAGCCCCCTGCGGCGCCACCGCCGAAGCCGATGTCCGTCTTGCGCGCATAGCCTTCGGTCAGCGCCTCTTCCTCGGTGGTCCGGGCGTTGACGATCGACAGCGTGACGTTGGCTTCCTTCTTCTTGATGTTGAGGCCGCCGAGCACCGCGCCGCCAAAGCCTCCCATCAGGCCCCCCAGCATGCCGCCGACATTGCCGCCGCCCGAATTGCGGTTCGAAGAGACGATGTCAGGCTCTAAATAATAGTCGGCCGCCTTGACCTGACCCCGGCCGAGATTGGATCCCGCCTGAAGCTCGCCTGCATCCGCCATCGCGCGCTCCATCGCGCGGCTCTGCATCGCGCGGCCGCGATTGACGATGCGGAAGCACCCCGACTGCTGAATGAAAACTTTCAGGATCGCCTCGGGGCTGCCCAGATTGAGTTCGCGCCACCACTGATTGTCCGGCTCCACGATGGCCACCGTGCCCAGATTGCGCGTGCACGTCGGGATTTCGCGCGTTGCGCGTTCCTGATCGCGGCGCCCGGACGAGGCTCCCTTGGTGGTGCCATCCTTGTATGTCTTGCCCGAAGAGCTGGTTGCCGTCTGCGCGGCCGCCATCGGCGATGCGGACAGTACAGCCAGCACAGAAATCGCGCCCGTCAGCGCTTTTGCCTTACCCATAAAAACCCCTCACTCATCAGGAAAAGATCGGTTCGTTGTTGTTATCCCTGTGGACCCTTCGCGGCGATGACCTGTATCATAGGAGCGTTGAATCTCAAGCGTGTTCACCACGAATGGCTGCGGCGCGGGCTGCTCCATCGCGCGTGACAGCGCCTGCCGCCCCTGCTATCGGCGCGCGAATGACCGACCTTGCCCATATCCGCAATTTTTCGATCATCGCGCATATCGACCACGGCAAGTCCACGCTCGCCGACCGGCTGATCCAGCGCTGCGGCGGGCTGACCGACCGGGAAATGTCCGCGCAGGTCCTCGACAACATGGATATCGAGAAGGAACGCGGCATCACCATTAAGGCGCAGACGGTGCGCCTCAACTACACGGCCAGCGACGGCAAGGTCTATGAGCTCAACCTCATGGATACGCCGGGGCATGTGGATTTCGCCTACGAGGTGTCGCGTAGCCTTGCCGCCTGTGAAGGCGCGCTCCTTGTCGTCGATGCGGCGCAGGGCGTGGAGGCGCAGACGCTGGCCAATGTCTATCAGTCGATCGAGCATGACCATGAGATCGTGCCCGTCATCAACAAGATAGACCTGCCGGCGGCGGAACCGGAAAAGGTCCGGGCAGAGATAGAGGAGGTGATCGGCCTCGACGCGTCGGAAGCCGTGCTCGCGTCCGCGAAGTCCGGCATCGGCATCGACGACATACTGGAACAGATCGTCGCGAAGATACCCGCCCCCCAGGGCGACCGGGCCGCCCCGCTAAAGGCGATGCTGGTCGACAGCTGGTACGATCCCTATCTGGGCGTCGTCATCCTCGTCCGCGTCATGGACGGGGTCATCAAGAAGGGCCTGCAGGTCAAGTTCATGGCGGGCGGCACCGAACATCTGATCGATCGTGTGGGTTGCTTCCGCCCCAAGATCGAACAGGTGGCCGAGCTTGGCCCGGGTGAGATCGGCTTCATCACCGCACAGATCAAGGAAGTGGCGCAGGCAATGGTGGGCGATACCGTCACCACCGTCAGGAACCCCGCGCTTGAGCCCCTGGCGGGTTTCAAGGAGGTGCAGCCGGTGGTGTTCTGCGGCCTCTTCCCGGTGGACGCCAACGACTTCGAGAAGCTGCGCGATTCGATCGCCAAGCTGCGCCTCAACGACGCGAGTTTCAGTTTTGAGATGGAGACCAGCGCGGCGCTGGGCTTCGGCTTCCGCTGCGGCTTTCTGGGCCTGCTCCATCTGGAGATCATTCAGGAGCGGCTTTCGCGCGAATATGATCTCGATCTCATCACCACCGCGCCCAGCGTCGTCTACGACATCCACCTCAACAACGGCGATCTGAAACAGCTGCACAACCCCGCCGACATGCCCGAGGCGAACTATATCGACTTTATCGAGGAACCCTGGATCGAGGCAGTGATCTATGTGCCCGACGAATATCTCGGCTCCATCCTGAAGCTGTGCCAGGACCGGCGGGGCATCCAGAAGAACCTCACTTACGTAGGCGGGCGGGCGCAGGTCACCTATGAGTTGCCGCTCAACGAGGTGGTGTTCGACTTTTACGACCGGCTGAAGTCGATCAGCCGCGGCTATGCGAGCTTCGATTATCATCAGGTCGGGATGCGCGAGGGCGACCTGGTCAAGATGAACATCCTCGTGAACAACGAGGCGGTCGACGCGCTCAGCATGATCGTCCACCGCAGCGCGGCCGAAGCGCGCGGGCGGCATATGTGTGAGCGGCTGAAGGACCTTATCCCCCGGCACATGTTCAAGGTGCCGATCCAGGCGGCGATCGGCGGCAAGGTGATCGCGCGGGAAACGATCGCGGCGCTGCGCAAGGACGTGACCGCGAAATGCTATGGCGGCGACATCACGCGCAAGAAGAAGCTCCTCGAAAAACAGAAAGAGGGCAAAAAGCGGATGCGCGAATATGGCAGCGTCAGCATCCCGCAAGAGGCGTTCATCGCCGCGCTGCGCATGGGGGATGAAGGGTGAGCGGCGACGAGGATTATGTGTTCGACGAGGAATCGGGGGAGTGGGTTCCGGCCTCGCAGATCGCGGGGAAGAATGCCGGGACGGGCGCGGTCGAGGTGCGCGACGCCGTGGGGAACCTGCTGGCCGATGGCGATCAGGTGACGCTGATCAAGGACCTGACCGTCAAGGGCGCGGGCCAGACGCTCAAGCGTGGCACTCTTATCAAGTCGATCCGGCTGACAGGGGACAGCCAGGAAATCGACTGCAGATATGACGGGATCAAGGGGTTGGTTCTGCGCGCGGAGTTCGTGAAAAAGCGGTAGGCAACGGCCGGGACCCATCACCCATTCGGCGGCTCACGGTCCGATGTCGTCTCGTTCCCCCCGGAACTGCGCGCGCGTCTGTTTTTCAAAGCCGAGCTTTTCGGCAAGCCTGTCGTCCCAGCCATACGGGTCGGTGCGCAGCTGAACATCCCCGCGCGGGCCGAGGAACGCCGTGTGGTAGAGCAGCCGGACGGGAATTGCCCGGGGAAGCTTCACGAACGTCTCCTTGCCCGTGCCGCGCGCCTGTTCCCACTGCTCGGTTATTCCCTGCTCCTCCGCCAGCATCCGCGCAAAGCCCAGCGCATCCTCAACCCGCACGCACCCGTGGCTGAGCTGCCTCTGGCTTCGCGAAAAGAGCGTCTTGGCGGGCGTGTCGTGAAGGTAGATGGCGTGTTTGTGGGCAAGGTCGAACTTGACCAGACCCAGCGCGTTCTTGGGACCGGGCTCCTGCACGATCCAGCCGTCGCGCCGGGCCATGTTCTGGGCGCGGAGATAACCCGCACCCTTGCGGGCGATCTCGCCGTTCTCGATCGATCGCGGAACCGTCCAGCTCGGATTGGCGACAAGGCGGAACAGCGGCGCCTGAAGCTGGGGCGTCACCGAATCGGGCTTGCCGACGATGGCCTTGCGCCTGTCGGCTGCCTCGCCCTCGCGCCAGTAGGTCAGCTCTGCCGTGGCGACGTTGACGTCGATCCGCGTTCCCGGCGGGTCCCGCGTCAACCAGCGCAGCCGCTCCATTGCCACCGCGGTCGCGCGGGCGCGCGCGCCCGGACCCATGTTGAGCACGGCCAGCGTGTCGCTGCCGATCACGCCGTCGTCGGGAAGGCCGTAATCGCGTTGCAGTTGCGTCATCGCTTTGGCCATTTGCCGCGTATATGCCGCTCCTGCGGCGGCGGCCGGGCCGTCCGGCGGAAGATAGCCGTTGGCGCGCAGTTGGCCTTCGATCTCCGGCAGGCGCGGATCGGCATCGCCCACATGGATCAGCTCGCCGTCATCGGGTATGGGCGTCTGCCGCTCCCGCGCGGCGGCGGCCCTGAAGCCCAGATAGGCGCCCGAGAGCGCGCGATATTCCTCGCTCTGCGGCGCAAGACTATCGAGCCATTGCGCGAGCCGCCCGTCCTGCAGCGCCTGGTAAAGCCCGGGGGCAAGATCGGGCGCGGGGCGGGGGATCGTGTAGACATCATGCACGCTGTGCGGTTCGACGAAACCCCGGCTCAACGCGTCCGCGTAGGCGAGCGCCGTTGCCGTGCGCGCCACATCCTGTTCGGCGGCTGAGGCGCCTGCGTCGGGCCGTTTCAGAAACTCCACATGGTCAAGGCCGTGCCGCGCCCGCTCACCCAGTGCCTTGTCCAGCGCGGCCGCATTCTCGGTCGACCAGGCCAAGGCCCAGCCCGCCACGGAATAGAAGCGTTGGACCGCTTCGTTGCCGCCAGCCGCCTCTATCGCGGCGCCGATTTCCGGGTTCGGGGTTTCGGCGCGGCCGCACGCCATCGTGGCGAGCAGCAGAAGGGACGCGGCGACACTGCTGGAAAATCTCACAAAGGTTTCTCGTGCTGATCCATGTCCGCCGCACAACGAGCGCCGTGGCGGATTGATCCGCAGGAAAGCGATGGGGAAATGAAAACGACGCGGGATCAATGTCCGGCGAGCGTGCTCGCGCGATGAGCTTGTTCGCGCGGTATTGAAAGGCGCGAAGTGTCAAAATTTGTGCTTGGCTGGATGCCCCGCGAGGATTCGAACCTCGATTGACGGAGTCAGAGTCCGTAGTCTTACCTTTAGACGACGGGGCAACAGGGGGGCGCTGATACAGGCCGCCCGGCGCAGGGTCAAGGCCGATTGTCGTGGCCATTCCGGCGG
>DASULD010000197.1:0-55131 GCA_036278355.1 Sphingobium sp. | reverse complement strand
GATCGTCGGCTTCTGCTGGTACGGAGCCGTCGACATCCGGGTTCTCGCCGCATTGGCGGACAGCAGCAACCGCACCCCGTCATTGGGCTCGAACAAGGTGGTGATACGCCCGGCGAGAGTATTGTCGTCGCCCATATCGGCGCCGGCACCAGGCCCCGGCGACCCGCCGACCGCGCCCGACGGATATTCGTTGCGCAACCATGGCTGAGTCTTGTTCCACATCACGGCGACGCGCGTCGCCATCGTGCTGCCCATGGGCAGGTTGATCGCGGCTTCACCATGGAACGCGCCCGGCGCTCCATAAGAGTCGTAAATTCCGTAGTTCAGGTCGACGAAGCCCTCAACGGTGTCCAGCCTGGGCTTGCGCGTGATGTAGCGGACAAGGCCGCCGGTCGCGTTGCGGCCGAACAGCGTGCCTTGCGGCCCCTTGAGCACCTCGACCCGGTCGATATCGAACAGGGCGAACGTCTGGCCCTGGCCGATCGCGATGTAGCCGTCGTCGAGATAAACGGCGTTCGGCGCCTCGACCATGTCATTGAAATCATTCTGGGTCACGCCGCGGATCGTATACTGGCTGTTCTGGCCAGCGAGCGCGCCGCCGAGATGCACGCCAGGCGTGAGAGACGCGAGTTCGCGGGAATCGGTCACGTTGAGCGCGCGCAACTGGTCGCCGGAATAGGCGGTGATGGCGATACCCACCTTCTGGATGCTCTGCTCGCGACGCTGCGCGGTGACGATGATGTCACCTGACAGTGCCGAGCCACCTTCGTCGGCCTGGTCCTGGGCCACCTGATCCTGCGTGGGAGCAGCGCCCGGCGCGTCCTGCGCCAGCGCGGGACCGGTGAGAGCGCCAACGGCTGCGGCACAAAGTAAAGATGCCCGGATTCTAAGATCTTTCCTCATGATCTTCCCCTTAGAGATGAAAGCAACTATTTCTTGCGCAACAAGCGACCGCCATTAGGCTGGTTTCGATCCGGAAGGGAGGCACATGGGTGCTGCTCGCTGGTTGTGCGCACAATGGCCCATGAAAAATCATGCCCCAGCCCCTTCACACTTATCCCGCATTCCGTCGCGGCCCTGGCGGCCCGCGCTGAGCTCACTTTGAAGACAATAAGGGCCGAACGGTCCCGACTGTTAGGATGGACGGCTTGATCGCTTGAACTGATACGGTCAGACCAACGTGGCAGCACCGGTGGGCAGGTGCTGGGGGCACCATCATGGGTGCCGGAGATATGGACGCTTGTCGTGACGCCCGACACGCGCAATCTGGTCTCCGGAAATAACGACGCGAAATGGCGCTGGTGTAACTGCCGGACATTGCAGGATGATATCGCGGTCTGCCGTTGCGGGACACGGACGATTTGAGGAGAGTAGTGGTGCCGCTTACAGGACTCGAACCTGTGACCCCCGCATTACGAATGCGATGCTCTACCAACTGAGCTAAAGCGGCGCGGAGTGGCTAGGCCCATGCCCGCAAATCCGGCGCCGCGCATACCAGCACCCATCCTCGCTGGCAAGCCGCATCGTCCCGGGCGTCGTACCGGCCCTCCTTATTCTGCGTCCGTTAACATCTTTTCGTGTTTTGGAGTTTGTTAACCATCATCGTGCCAAGCTCCGTCGCTGATCGGCAATTGCCGCAGTCAACGGGCAGATACGCAATGGACACGCTACGCGGTCAGGACGAAATCGAGGCTGACGACGATGATTACGGTGCCATTGAGGCGCCGCCAGCGATCGACAGCGACGAGCGCCGCATGCACGTGCGCGCCTACAACTACTGGGTTTCCTTGCTCGGCACCCGTGCGCTTCCTTCCATCGAGGATCTCAATCCCGAGGATACGGAAGACTTCAGCAGCAACAGCGTACTACTCGATTTTTCGATGGGCCTCGAAAACCCGGCCGTCCTTTATCTCGGCTCGGCGCTGCGCGCGGAGTGCGGCATCACGGGAACGATCGAGCGCATTGCGGATGTGCCTCCCCGCTCCCTGCTGTCGCGCCTGACCGACCATTATCTCCAGATCATCGCCAATGCCGCGCCGGTCGGCTTTGAGGCTGAGTTTACGAACCAGCGTGGTGCCGAGATCATGTATCGCGGCATATTGATGCCCTTTTCCTCCGACGATGAGACGATCGACTTCATCTATGGCGTCATCAACTGGAAGGAGGTGGCGAGCAGCGACATGCTGGAGCAGCTCGACCGCGAAGTCACCGAAGCGCTGAGCGCCGGGCCGGCCGCATATGCCGCTGGTCCGATCTGGGCCGATGGGCCATCGGCGACATCGGACTTCGAGGATAAGGATGAAGATGAGGCACCAGGCCTCACGGACGATATTTTCGGCGGCGACTTCGGCTTTGATGAGGTGGATTCCCCGGCCCGCGTCGACGAGACGAAAAACGAGCATGGCTCCCTTGCCGAACAGGGCCCCGCCGCTGATCCTGTTGAGGCGACTGCGGTCCACTTCGACGACGATTACGATGACGAGGGCACGGCTGGTGTGCTTGATCTGTCAGGGTTCATGGCGGCCGATCAGGAGGATCTGATCGCTGACGTCATGGCGAACGCGGAACCGTCCGCTGAAGACGCGGAAGCGGACACCCGGATCCTGTCAAGCCTGCTCTCTTCCCCTGACGTTTCCGAAAACGACGAGGAGCCGTTGGCGCGTGCGCTCGAAGCCGCCCGTCAAAGTGCACGGGAAGTCGGGGAAAGTGAGGCGCGCAGCCGCGCCTCGCTCTATCGCGCCATTGGCGACGCCTATGACTTTGCGCTCACGACGGCCGCTGCACCCGAAGCCTATGCCGACATGCTGCACGACGCCGGAATTACCGTTCAGGAACGCAGCCCGATGACGGCCGTCATCAAGCTGGTGTTCGGCGTGGCATATGAAAAAACGCGCGTGGCCGAATATGCGCTCGCGCTCGATTACGCGATGGCGCACACGCTGCCACGCGGAAGTCTTGCAGATACTCTGTCGGCCCATGCCGGCGGCCTCAAGGGACTCGTTCAGGACGTCCGATCGGCGCGGAAGGCGCAACAGGATGAGCAGGCCGCGCGCCCGATGCGGCGGCTGGATCGCGCCGTTCGCAAGCTTGGCCACGCCATGCCGCTGGACGCGGCCGCGCTGCCCTTTGGCGACCTTGATCTTGCCGTGGTCATTGCCCGTCGCGAGGCCGATGGCAGCATTTCCTTTGTCGGCGGCGTCGGTCTTGACGACAAGGCCGCTCAGAAGGTGATGATCGCCGCCAGCAAGGTGATCTGAGCTTTGTAACCGGCCGAAAAGCGTCCGCAGCGATTGCTGCCGTCGATGCGTGCCATTGCGCGATTTCCATCCGTTTCCGGCGGAGATTTGGCTTGGTCCGCGCCAGCCGGCGCTTCTATACAGGACAAAGAGCCAGCCGAAACAGAGCAGGAGCGATCATGGCGAGGGCCGACAAAGAGGATAATGGAGAGATCGCGCGCCAATTACAGGCGGTCCTTACTTTGGGTGCTCCTCCAGGTGAAACCGAAGGCTTTGACGAAGACAAATCGCGGGCGGCGGCCGAATTCATCGCCCGCGCGGCAACAGTGCGATCCTCGGGCATTCCAATCGTCGCGATAGACCGCCGCGCACTGCCGGCAGGGGGGACCTCCCGCGCCCTGCGGGTCGCCATCGTCAACGACGATATGCCGTTCCTGGTCGATAGCGTCGCCAACTGCCTTGCAGGCAAGGGCATGGTGATCCAGCGCCTGCTGCACCCGCTGGTGGGGACGGAACGGGACGGAACAGGACGGCTCCTGCGCATTCTGCCTCCGGACAACCCCGGCGCGCGGCGCGAATCGATCATCTACATGGAGGTAGACCAGGTAACCGCCCGGCAGCGGGAAGGGCTTGATGCAGAGCTTCATGACACGCTTGCCCATGTTCGTGCTGCGGTTTCCGATTGGGGCCGGATGCGGGACGCTCTTTCCGGCGATGCGGAACGGCTGGGCGAAGAAGAGGGGGCGGCGCTGCTGCGCTGGTTCCTCGACAACCATCTGACGCAGATCGGCCATCTGACCTGCCGCCGCGACGGCGCACAGGGAACCGCGCTGGGCATCTGTACGCTGGACGAGGTGGAACCTCTCCTTGCGTCCTCCACCATAGATGCCGCGTTTGAATGGTTCGATGAAGGCGGCCGCGTGCCGCTTATCATAAAGAGCAATCGCGCGTCCAAGGTCCACCGTACCAGCCTCATCGACCTCATCATCATACCTGTCCGGCAGGATCGGCGAATTGCGGCGCTGTCCATCCATGCAGGCATGTGGACCAGCGGCGCGCTCGCGACGCCGCCCGACCGTGTGCCGATGCTGCGCTCGGCGTTTCTGTCGCTGATGGAAAAACATCATTTCGATCCGTCCGGACATGCGGGCAAGACATTGTTCCATGCTCTGACCGCGCTGCCGCACGATATCGTGATCGGGTTCGATCGGGCCACACTGGAGCGACTGGCCTTTACGTTCATGTCGCTCGCCGACCGACCCCGGCCCAAGCTTGTGCTCGCGACTTCGGCCCTTGCGCGCCATCTTTATGCCTTTGTCTGGCTGCCTCGCGACGATCTCTCGACTACCCGGCGCATGGCCATACAGGATATGCTGGCGAAGGCGGCTCACGCGCCACCGCTCAGCTGGTCCATCGCGCTGGAGGAAGGCGGGATGGCGCTTCTGCGGTTCACGCTCGATCTGCGAGCCGGGGGCCGCACGCCGGATGAAGCGGCGCTCGATGCCGAGATCAAGCACATGGTGCGCGGCTGGGTGCCGGCGGTGGAAGCCAACCTTTCCCTCACCATGCCAGCCGATCGCGCGGCGGCGCTAGCCGAAAAATATGCCGAGGGTTTTCCGCAAAGCTACCGGCTGGGGGCGGGGCCTGAGGAAGCGGCGATAGACATCGCTGAAATGGCTGAGCTTTCCGCGCACAACGGCTGGCGGGTAAGGTTGTACCGTAATCCGGGAGACAAACGCGATGAGCTGCGGCTGAAGCTTTACAGCCGCCCGGCGATCGCGCTGTCGGACGCTGTGCCGGCGTTCGAGAATTTCGGGTTCAAGGCAATCGAGGAGATCACCACCGCGCTGGACCGGGGCCGGCTGGGCCATATGCACCGGTTCCTGCTGGCGCGTTACGACGGCGGCGACGCGGAGGCGCTGCTTGCCAGAGCCAGCGTGCTTCAGGACACGCTGGCCCAGGTGCTGACCGGCCATGCAGAGGACGACCGGCTCAACACCCTCATCGTGTCGGCGGAGCTCGCCCCCGAGGCTGTGGTCCTGTTGCGCGCGCTCTTCCGGTATCTGCGCCAGGCGGGCCTGCCCCACACCATAACGAAGGTCGCGGATACCTTGCGTGGTCACGATCATATCACGCGCGCGCTCGTCGCCCTGTTCAAGGCGCTGCACGATCCCGACTTTGAGGGCGACCGCACCGAAGCAGCAGCAGCAGCCGATCAAGAAATCGTCGCGGGGCTGACGGATGTATCCTCGATCGACGATGATCGCATTTTTCGTCTGTTCCGGGCCGCTATCCAGGCGACGCTCCGCACGAACTTCTTTCTTCCCGCCGGTAAGGAAGCGATTGCGTTCAAGATCGACAGCGCGGCGGTTCCCGGCCTGCCCAAGCCACTGCCGTGGCGGGAAATCTGGGTCTATTCGCCGCGCGTGGAGGGTATCCACCTGCGCGCCGGACCGGTCGCGCGCGGTGGACTGCGCTGGTCCGACCGCCGCGACGATTTTCGCACGGAGATACTGGGCCTGATGAAGGCGCAGCGGGTAAAGAACGCGGTGATCGTTCCAACCGGCGCCAAGGGCGGCTTTTATCCAAAGCGGCTACCCAATCCCGCCGCAGACCGTGACGCGTGGATTGCGGAAGGAACGGAGAGCTACCGCGTCTTCATCCGGTCGCTGTTGTCGGTCACCGACAACATCGTGGCGGGCGCAGTCACCCATCCTGAGAGCATGGTGATCCGGGACGAAGAAGACCCCTATTTCGTCGTCGCGGCCGACAAGGGGACGGCAACCTTCTCCGATGTCGCCAATGCCATTGCGCTGGAACGCGGCTTCTGGCTGGGTGATGCGTTCGCCAGTGGCGGCTCCAACGGCTATGACCACAAGGCGATGGGCATCACCGCGCGCGGCGCATGGGTGTCGGTGCAGCGGCACTTCGCCGAGATGGGCATCGATGTTCAGAAGGATGCCGTGCGGGTCATCGGCATCGGCGACATGTCCGGCGACGTGTTCGGCAACGGCATGTTGCTGTCAAAGGCGATCCGGCTGACTGCCGCCTTCGATCACCGCCATATCTTCATCGATCCCGATCCCGACCCGGATGCAGGCTGGGCTGAGCGGGAGAGGTTGTTCAGGCTGCCTCGCTCCAGTTGGGACGATTATGACAAGACGCTGATTTCCGAGGGCGGCGGCGTGTTTTCACGCGGCCTCAAGAGCATCCCGCTCTCCCCGGAGATGAAAGCGTTGCTCGATGTAGCGGATGACGCACTCGATCCCGCCTCCCTAATATCAGCGATTTTGCGCGCCCCGGCGGACCTGTTGTGGTTCGGCGGCATCGGCACCTATGTAAAGGCCGCGAGCCAGAGTAACCTCGAGGTCGGCGACACTGCCAACGACGTACTGCGCGTCAACGCGGAGGAGCTGCGCGTGCGCGTTGTGGGCGAAGGCGCCAACCTGGGCGTGACGCAGGCGGCCCGCATCGCTTTCGCGCTGGCGGGCGGGCGCATCAACACCGACTTCATCGACAACAGCGCGGGCGTCGACTGTTCCGACAATGAGGTCAATATCAAGATCGCGCTCAACCATGAGATGACGGAGGGGCGGCTGCTGCTGGAGCAGCGCAACGCGCTGCTCGTCGATATGACGGAGGCTGTCGCCGAGCTGGTCCTGGAAGACAACCGCCTGCAGGCGCTTGGCCTGTCCATCGCGGAAAAGGGCGGGGTGCCGGCCCTGCCGAGCTATGTCCGGCTTATCGAAACATTCGAGCAGAGCGGAAAGCTCGATCGGCGTGTCGAGGGACTGGCGAACAATGATCAGTTGCTGCGCAGGGCGCTGGATGATCAGGGTCTGACCCGGCCCGAGCTTGCGATCCTGCTGTCGACAGCCAAACTCACCCTGCAGGACGCCATCGAGCGCGGTGCGCTGGTAAACGATCCAAGCATGGGGGCCGACCTCGCGGCCTCTTTCCCCCCACAGATGCAGCAGCGGGAGGCCGACGCCATCGCCGCCCACCGGTTGCGTGGAGAGATCATCGCAACCGAACTTGCCAACCGTATCGTCAACCGGCTCGGCATCATTCACCCGTTCGAACTGGCGGAGGAAGAGGGGTGCGCGCTTGCCGACATGGCTGCCGCGTTCATCGTCGCGGACCGCTTGTTCGATGTCCGCGCGCTGTGGCAGGACATAGACGGAGCCGAGATGCCCGAGGCCGGGCGGCTGCGCCTGCTCGAACAGATCGGCGGCGCGATGCGGGCGCAGATGGCCTCCATCCTCCGGGTCCTGCCAGCAGGCTTTTTTCCCGGCGAAGGATATGAACAGTTGAAATCGGGCGTCGACGCCCTTGCGCTGTGCGTGGACAACCTGCTGACCGAGCTGCTGCTCGCGCGCGCGGCCGCAATGGAGGACGAGCTCGAAATGCTGGGCGTGCCGGGCCGTCTCGCCCAGCGCGCATCGATGCTGTTCAAGATGGACGGGGCGGTCGGCGTGGCCGATCTCAGCCGCCGGACCGGGGGCAATGTCGAGCAGATCGCTCGCGCCTTCGTCCGATTGGGAGAGGTCGTCGGTGTGGCCTGGCTGCAGGCGGCGCTGTCCCGTATGGAGCCGAGCGATCCTTGGGAGCGCCAGCTTCTTTCAGGCGTTTCCCGCGACCTCCAGCAAGAGCGATTCTCGCTGTTGTCGCGACTGGGCACGACCGAACCGATGGAAAAAGTGGAGAAGTGGCTCGCCGGGCAAACGCCGCGCATTGCTCAGTTCCGGCATCAGCTTGACCGCGCCCGGGCCGCCCCGGCACCGCACGTTGCGATGCTGGCGGAACTGGCCGCCCATGTACGGACGCTGATGGCGCGGTGAACGGACACGGGCAAGGGCGTTTATAGCCAGTTCGGCCACACGGCCCCCGTTGCCACGACCACGCTCGCGGCAAGGATACCTCCGGCAAGAAGGCGCGTGCCGTGAAGGCGCGTCCAGAGCAGGAAGCCGGTTATGCTCATCGCGACCAGGGCGCCCGCTATGCTGTCGAGGAACAACACCCAGAATACGCCCAGCCCCGTACCCTTGTGCAGATTCTTGACGACGCCCAGCAGGTTGTTTGCCTGCTGTCGCACAGAAACGCTGGGTGAACCCGGAACATATTCCACGATCACCCGCCCGTTGGGCCGCGCAAAGGAGAGTTTCCATTTCTCCGCTTCCGTTCGCTCGCGGCCGAGAAAACCCTTGCGTTCAGCCTTGTCCTTCGGCTGCGTTTCCAGCCGCGGTTCACCGGTCAGGCCGAACTCCGCCGCCGCCCAGCGTTCCAGCGCCTTGTGATCGGCGATCAGGCGCGGGTTGACGGCGACATCCATGCTGCTGACCTCCACCGGCTTTCCGGTTTCGATCGGCATGATGCTGCGATGGTTGAGTAACATGCCCGACAAGCCGAGCACGAAGAACAGGATCGCGCCCCAGAAGCCCGTCCAGGCATGAATTCGTTTCAGCCAGCGGATGAAGGCGGCCCGTTGCCAGCCCGCAGGGACGAAGAGCAGGCCCGACTGGTTGAAGCGAAATATCGTCACAGGTCGGCCCATTTTCTGAGGAGATTATGATAAGTGGACGTCAGTGCCAGCACGGCGGGATGATGGTCGCCCAGTTCCGACCGCGTCACCGTGATCGATCGGTCGAAGCGGTACAGCAGTTCGCGCTCTCCATCGTCGCGCACCATCGACTGCGTCCAGAAAAACGCCGCCCATCGGCTGCCCCGCGTGACCGGCTCCACACGATGCAGGCTCTCGGCTGGATAAAGCACGAGATCGCCCGCGTCGAACTTCACCCGCTGCTCGCCATAGCTGTCCTCAATCACCAGCTCGCCGCCGTCATAATCGGTGGGATCGTTGAGGAAGAGCGTGGAGGACACATCGGTTCGCACCCGCTGCCGCGCCGACGCGATATAGCGGATCGCATTGTCGACATGCGCGGCGAAACCCATGCCTTCGTCATAGCGGTTGAAGAGTGGCGGGAAGACACGCAGCGGCAGGGCCGCGGCATTGAATGTCTCGTTGTTGCCGAGCGCCCGCAGAATGGTCTCCTGAAGCGGCTTGGCTTCCGGAGCGTCCTCGGGCACCTGAAGGTTATTCTTGGCGATCGCCGACTGCGCCCCGGCCGTCACGCGACCGTCCACCCACCGGGTATTTTCAAGGACGCTGCGGCAGTCCGCCACCTCCTGGGGAGAGAGCAGGGCCGGTATGCGGATCAGCATGGCAAGCTCCGTCCGAAAAGCAGGGGCGAAGGCTCAGAACGCAATGCCCAGGCTCGCAACGAGGGTGCGCCCTGCGGCCGGAAGCACACGGCCGCCATTCACCTGGCCATAATAGAGCCTGTCGCCGAGATTATAGCCGTTCAGCGCGATCCGCCATTTGCCTGAGGCGTAGCCGATCAATGCGTCGAACACGATGTAGGAAGGCGCGACCTGCGTGTTCAGATTGTTGAGATAGACCTTCGACTGGTAATTGACGCCGCCGCCAATCTCCAGACCCTTCAGGCTGCCGTCCACCGGCTTCCAGGTCGCCCACGCCGCCGCCGCGTGCCGGGGCACGTAGCGGACCTGGTTGCCGACGCTCGACTCGATGACGCCGCTGGAGAAGGATTCGCGGATTTCGGCATCGACGAAGGAGTAGTTGGCGGTAAGCAGAAGTTCTTTGCTGACGGCTCCGCTCAGGCCCAGTTCAAAGCCGCGAAGGCGTTGCTTCGGCTCGGCCGAGGCGAACACCGCTCCGCTGGAGTCGGTCTCTTTCGCATTATCACGGTCGATCTGGTACACCGCCGTTTGCACCAGCAGCTTGTTATGGAACAGCCCGAATTTGCCACCGATGTCGAACGTCTCGGTCTTCTCCGGGGCGAGATCGGATGTGCTGATCGTGCCGCCGGTCGCCAACCCGGAAAGCGCATCGCCATTACCGATGGAATTGCCCGGCGGCACCGCGGCCTTGCTGTAGCTCACGTAGAAGCTCGCCTTGTCGGACGGCTCCCAGATGGCGGAGATTTTGGGGCTCCAGAGATTATGCTCGGACCGGCGGGTGAAGTCGCATTGGGCAAAGGTTCCGCCAACGCCGTTGCACGTGACGACCGCGAAGTTCGTCTGATCCTGCTTGTTCGTGAAACGCTGGAAACGCAGACCGGCATTGATCGAAAACTGCGGGCTCAACCACAGCCGCTCGTCAACGAAGAAGGAAATGTCCGTGCCGCGCGTGTCGCGGATGTTGTTGAGCGTTGCCGACAGCGCAGGCGAAGGACTGTGAACCGGATCGAACAGATCCTTGGGCGCCCGCGTTACTGAATAGTTGAACTGAGTGCGATCGTTGGTCTGGTAAGAGACATCGACGCCCAGCACCAGTTCGTTGCGCATGGCACCAACCGGCTTGGTGATCAGGGCCGTTGTGACGTTCTGCACGCCTTTGGTCGTCTGGTCATAAGGGCCGGGGGCACCGATGGTCGCCAGGGGAACGGTCGCGGCATCGCCGTCGATCAACAGATCGCCACAGGTTGTTGCGGGACAGGATGCAACCGTCTGCCGGAAATAGCGCTTGTAGGCGCCCAGTTTCGTATCGCTGGTAAAAGTGAGCCAGTCGTTCGCCTCATGCCGGAACCTGGCCGTGAGGGTATTGACCGTCACTCTGTCCGTATCAGCCCTGTAACCATAGAAAAGGGAGCGGGGCACGCCAAGCTCCGTCACCGGAAGCTCCACGTCGGCCGTCGGCGTGGTGACGGCGACCGGAACACCATAATCGGGCACCCGGGTTTCTTCCTGGTGGAAGTAGATCAGGGTCAGGCTGGTCGGTCCTCCAAGGCCGAAGCCGATGGCGGGCGCAAAGCCCCAGCGGCGCGATTCGACCAGATCGCGATCGGGCGAATCATTCTGGTGCGCCATGAGGTTGACGCGCAGGCCGATGCTGTCGGTCAGCGCCTTGTTCGCGTCGACGGTGATCCGGCCATAATCGGCGGTTCCGGCGGATCCGGTCATACTGAAATAGTCGGAAGTGACCGGCGCCTTCGAGGTGGTGTTGATCGCGCCGCCCGACACGCCCCTCCCGAGGGCGGCGGACGAGGACCCCTTCAGCACCTCTACCGATTCGTAATTGAAGCTGTCGCGGGTGAACGCACCGAAATCGCGCAGGCCATCCGTGAAAATATCATTTTTGGCCGACTGACCGCGAATGAAGAACTGGTCGCCATTGACGACACCGCCTTCGCCGATCTGCGTCGTGACGCCCGCGACGTTGCGCAGCGCCTGCTCCAGCGAAATGACCTGACGATCACGAAGGGTTTCGGCGGACACCGTGGTGACGATCTGCGGCACATCGATAATCGGGCCACGCACTGTCGGCAGATCGACTTCCGTACCATCGCGCACGCCATTAACGACGATGCCGGGCGCGGCGTCGGCTGAGTCCGCGGCATCGGCGGCACCTGCTTCGACCTCCGCCGCTTGCAACGGCCCGGTCATCAGCATGGCCGCTGCAAGTGAAAGCGGCAATGCGACCGACGACGACGCGCGAATGATCCCGGACATGAAGTTCCCCCTGTGTTTGCTCGAGGGGGGAGTTATTGCGAATAAATCGCAGTGTCAATCATTGATGCGATCTATTCGCAATATCGTTTCCAAAGCCATGTTCGCAGCGCGCTCGCCAGATTGGCAGGGGCCTGAACCTTTCGTCCTTCACCCGAAGCCCGGGCAAGGCTTGCCAGGCGCTCCTCGTCCACGCGCGCCACAAGGGCGTTCACCGCCACTCCCTCTTCCCCTGCGGCGCGGCGCAACGCTTCCCAGAACACCGGCTCCAGGCTGATCGATGTTTCATGTCCCGCGATGGTGATGCTGTGTTTGACGGGTCCGGTCCCGCCGCCGGGCGAGGCCGAGGGTGCCGAACCCATTGTGTCGCCCGGCACCCTGGAACCGGCGGGCATCAATACATGTGCTGGCCGCCATTGATCGACAATGTCGATCCCGTGACGAATCCACCATCCTCGCTGCACAGGAAGGCGACGCCGCGTGCGATTTCAGAGGCCTGGCCCAGACGCCCGACAGGAATCTTCGCGACAATCTTTTCGAGCACCGGCGCGGGCACCGCGGCCACCATGTCGGTATCGATATAGCCCGGCGCAATGGCGTTCACGGTTATGCCGGATTTTGCGCCTTCCTGCGCCAGCGCCTTGGTGAAGCCATGAATGCCGGATTTCGCTGCCGCGTAGTTGACCTGCCCATATTGCCCGGACTGGCCGTTGATCGACCCTATGTTGACGATGCGGCCCCAACCACGCTCCCGCATCCCGCCGAAAGTTGCCTTGGCCATGTTGAAACAGCCGCCAAGGTTGATGCGGAGCACCTCGTTCCAGTCGTCGAAGCTCATTTTGGCGAGCACGCCGTCGCGCGTGATCCCGGCGTTGTTCACCAGCACATCGATCGGCCCGACATCCGCGGCGACCTGCGCGCATCCATCAAGACAGGCCTGATGATCGCCGACGTCCCATCGATAGGCTCGAATGCCCGTTCGATCCGTGAAGGCTTTGGCTTTCTCCTCATTGCCCGCATAGTTGGCTACAACCGTCATGCCGAGATCGCGTAGGGCGAGACAGATCGACTCACCGATGCCTCTGGTTCCGCCGGTGACGATTGCTACCTTTCCCATGTGCATTCTCCTTCACGCAAAAAAACTTCTTCAGATCCAGCCGGACAGTTCCCGCCCGACAAGATCCTTATAGAAACTGATTGCCTCATCACTCGCGTTCAAACAAGGCACGTAGGCAAACTGTGCGCCGGATGACGAAAGGAACAGGTCACGGCCGCGCAGCGCCATCTCCTCGAGGGTTTCGAGACAATCCGCGGCGAAGCCCGGGGCCATCACCGCGATCTTGCGCAAGCCCCGTCTGGCGAGCTCCACCAGCCTGTCCTCGGTCGAAGGCTCCAGCCATTTCGCGCGACCGAAGCGGGACTGAAAGCTCATCTCCACCGGCCCGGCGAAATCACCGGCCAGCGCCTCGGCCAGCAGTCGCGCCGTCTTCACACAGTGGCAATGATAGGGGTCGCCGAGACGCAGCGTCCGTTCCGGCATGCCGTGAAAGCTCAGGAGCAGCGCGTCGGGAGTAAAATCCAGCGCCGCAAGATGCCGCCGCGCAGCCGCCGTCAGTGCGGCAATATATCCGGGATCGTCATAATAAGGCGGCAACGTGCGGATGGCCGGTTGCCATCGCATTGCCGCCAGTGCCGCAGACAGCGCATCCTGGGCGCTGGCGGTGGTCGCCGCGCTATATTGTGGATAGAGCGGCGCGAAGACTATGCGGTCGCATCCTGCCTGTCGCATCGCCGCCAGCCGGGAGCCCACCGACGGATTGCCATAGCGCATCGCCCAGTCGACAAGGACGCCGTCCCCTGCCAGGGCATCGGCCAGCCCCAGCGCGGCGTCGGCGGTATTGACGGCCAGCGGCGACCCACGATCTGTCCATATCTGGCGATAGGCATGCGCCGACTTTCTGGGGCGGACATTGAGAATGATCCCCCGCAATATCGGCTGCCACAGCAGCGGCGGAATCTCCACCACCCGCCGGTCGGAAAGGAATTCGCGCAGATAGCGCCTGACGGCGTCCGGTTCCGGCGCGTCCGGAGTCCCGAGGTTGACAAGCAGCACGCCAACCCTCGGGTTCGGGATGGCGGGATGATCGTCCGGTCGGGATGGAATGCCGTGGCTCATGTTTTCGCGTGCCGCCTACCCGGCCGGCGTTACAAACGGAAGACGGCGATGGCGTCTTCCCGTGAGCGTAAACAGCGCCCCGGCGAGCGCGGGCGCCACGGCGGGTACGCCGATCTGCCCCGTACCGGCGGGTTCGGCCTGCGAAGGAACCAGCTCGACGGTGATCGATCCCACGTCGGCAAGGCGCGGCAGGCCCATTCTCCCCATGATTGCGCGCACCGGCATCCCCCCCGAATATTCGGCCATTGCACCCGTCGCGGCGGCCAGGCCGAAGATGATCCCTCCCTCCACCTGCTGTCGCGCTATGTCTGGATGAGGCTGCGCGCCGAGGTCGGCGACCGCGACGATATTCTTCGCGCGAATACCGTCCGCGTTCAGTTCCGCCTCGATCAGCAGGGCGATAAAGCCGCCATCCATTGCGTGACAGGCGATCCCCTGCCCGCTGCCGGCCGCCCCGCCCTGCCATCCGCCCGTTACGGCGGCCGTGGTCAGGCAATGCGCGAGCCGGGGCTGCCCCCCCAGATGCTGGATGCGGAATGACATCGGTTCGACCCCGGCCTCGTGGGCGAGTTCATTCATGAAGCTTTCACTGAAAAAACAGGTGTAGCTGTCGGCATTGCCGCGCCAGCGCCCGACCGGCAGGCCTGTATCGGCCGGGTAATGATCGATCGCGACATGGGGAATGGCGTAGAGGGGGGGCATGCCGGACACCGCGCGGGCGTCCGCCCGGTTGCCATTCGACCGGGCAGCCTCCAGCGGCCGTGACCCATGATAAACGCGGTCCCAGGTTTCGTGGTTGGCCGACGGCGCGGCGACCTTTGCCGACAACGCCTCCACCTTGCCCCCGGCCACCAGCCTGGCGGTCATGCGCGCGTGCGCGGGCGCGCGGGGCCGGTCGCTCGCAATATCCTCAAGCCGCGACCACTGAAGCTGGACGGGCCGCCCCGTTTCTCGGGCGATGAGCGCCGCCTGCACGGCAGGGTCATGTTCGAACCGGCGCCCGAACGATCCGCCGGCCGCCACCGGATAAAGGAGAACATCCTGCTCGTTCAGCCCCATCGCGTGCGCGACCGCACTGCGGCAGAACGCGGGCGCCTGGCTCGCGACCCACAACTCGACCTGGCCGTCCGCCACCCGCGCCGTGGCGCAGGGCGGCTCGATCGCAAGATGCAGCGCAGGCGCCACGTCATAGTCGGCGCGCAACAACCGCGCGCCTGAAAAGCGCGCCGCCAGATCGCCCTGTTCGTAGATGCGGCGGGCGCCTTCTCCTTCGAAGGCCCCTTCCAGTGCCGCCCCGATGCTGGCGCTGTCGAGTGGCTCTCCCTCCACCTCGAACACAGGGTCGAGGGCATCAAGCGCCTTGTTCGCCGCCCACCAGTTCGTGGCGACGGCCGCGACCCAATGATCCTGCCTGACCAGCCGGATGAAACCGGCGACCTTCTTTGCTTCCGCCTCCTTGAGTGATTTCAGGCGAACCGCGCCGACCGGCCCCTGCCGAACCGACGCAAACACCATGCCCGGCAGGCGTATGTCGCCCGCGTAGTTGTGCGAGCCATCCACCTTCGACGGCAGGTCCAGACGGGGCACGTCCTGGCCGGTCAAACGGTCCTCTGCCGTCTGTCGCCCAGGCAGCACGTCCGGCAAGGCAAAGGTCGCCGCCTCGGCCGCGAGTTCGCCCAGACGCAACGTGCGCCGCCCGTCCGTTACGAGGCCCCCCTGGATTTCGCAGCTTTCCCACGGCACGTCCCAGCGCGCGCCGGCCGCCTTGCACAACAACGCCCGGGCCGCCGCACCCGCATCGCGATAGCTCTGCGCGAACTGTCGCAAGGAGGTCGACCCCCCGGTCAGCATCATCGCGTTGCGCGTCGCGAGTTCCCGCAGCGCCCAGTCGCCCGCACCGCCCGCGATGCGCGACCATTCGCCGTCCAGAAACTCCCGTGCCAGCAGATGATTGGCGTAAAGCGGGCTCACGGGCGCACCCTGAACCGCGACGGTGCGCCAGTCGGCGCCCAGTTCGTCCGCCAGTATCTGCGGCAATATCGTCGTGACCCCCTGCCCCACTTCGAGTTGCGGCACGACGACGATGACCTGTCCGGCCGTATCGATCTTGAGAAAGGCATTGATCACCGTCTCGCCGGGCGCAACCGCAAGCTGCGGCCGGTATTCGCGGGGCCATGCACCCCAGGCGATCAGCAGCCCCGCCGCCGCCCCACCCCCGACAAGCAGCGTACGCCGGTTGATCCCTTTCGCCTTGTCACCGCGCTCGTCGGAGGGTCGCCGCATATCCGGCTGATAGCCGGGTGCGGACGAAAGGCAAAGGCAGAAGTCTCCGGATTAGCGGACAGGAGCGATGCCAAGCCGGGGAATGTCGATCGCGGGGCAACGGTCCATCACCACTTTGAGCCCGGCTTGCTCGGCCCGTCGCGCCGCCGCTTCGTCAAGGACGCCAATCTGCATCCATACCGACCCGGCGCCGGTCGCGATCGCCTGATCCACTGCGTCGCCTGCGGCTGCGCTGTTGCGGAAGATGTCGACCATGTCCACGGGTCCATCGATATCGGCGAGCGTGGCGACTACCGGCTTTCCGTGGATACTCTGTCCCGCAAGGCCCGGATTGACCGGAATAACGTCGTAGCCATGCGCGATCAGCGTACGCATCACGCCATTGCTAGGCCGCTCGGGCTTGGCCGAGGCGCCCACGACCGCGATGGTACGGACGGACGTCAATAATGCGGCGATGTCGGCATCGGTGGTGAGTGGCATGCGCGGGCTCCTTCGCTTCACAAGATGGGAGCGCAGATGCCGGCGTCAACTCAGCGCGCGTCGATCCATTCCTTGACGCGTGCGGCGAGCGCGAGGAACGGCTCTGCCTCCGGTCCGCCGGTGGCGGCAGGCGGCTCTCCCGCGTCCGACGCCACCCGGAGCGCGATCGACAGGGGAATACGCGCCAGGAACGGCATGCCCATCGCCTTTGCGGCGGCTTCCGCGCCCCCCGTCCCGAACGGATCGGACATCTCGCCGCAATGCGGACAGGCATAGCCCGCCATGTTTTCGATAAGGCCGATCATCGGCACCCCCGCCTGTTCAAACAGGTTGACGGCACGCGTCGCATCGATCAGCGCGAGGTCCTGCGGCGTCGAGACGATCACGACGCCTGCGGGCTTGTGCTTTTGCACCATCGACAGCTGAACGTCCCCTGTTCCCGGCGGCATGTCGACAATCAGCACCTGCGCATCGCCCCAGCGGGCATCGATGAGCTGGCCCAGCGCATTGCCTGCCATCGGGCCGCGCCATGCGACCGCACGGCCAGGCTCCACCAGATGACCCATCGACAGCATCGGCAGCCCCCCGGCGCCGAGCACAGGGATCAGCCGCTTGTCCTCCGCCTTGGGCCGATGCCCCTCGCTCGCGAGCAGGCGGGGCTGCGACGGACCGTAGATGTCCGCGTCGACGAGGCCCACGCGCGTGCCCAGACGGGACAGCGCAATCGCCAGATTCGCGGCCACCGTCGATTTGCCTACGCCGCCTTTGCCCGATGCCACCGCGATGATCGCCAGATCATGCCGTTCGGCGGTCTGCGCGATACGCACCGTCTCGACACCTTCGCCCTGCCGTGCCTCGGCGGTCAGCACCTCGACCATCGAGTCACGCTCTGCCTCGCCAAGACCGCTGACGTCGAGCACCAGCGTCAACACGCCCTCCCGCAGTCTGGGGGCACTCGCGCGGCCGGAAGAAAGGGCGGAAAGGCGGGAAGAAAGCGCGTCGATGTCGGTCATGGCCCGGCCCAATAGGCGATTATCGTGGCAAAGGCACTGTTTTTCCAGATCGCGGCTACCTATAGGAGAGCCATGAGCAAAAAGAATTTCGCGCTCCCCCGCTTTATCGCGTCCGTTGCCGCGCCAATCCTGGCGATGGCGGGCGGACCGTGGGGGGGAAAGCCCCAGGACGACGCACAGGACGGCGACAAGCCGGGAGACGGATCAGGAACCGGTCCGCGCAACCCGTGGACGCAACCCCCCGGCGGCGGGCGGGGAGGCGAACGCCCGGCGGACCGGCCGTCGTTGTTCGATGACCTGCTGCGGCGGAGTCGCGAACGATTCGGGGGCGGACGCGGCCCGGGCGGCGCGGAACCGGGATCGCCGGAGGTGCGCTCCTTGTGGCCAATCGCGCTGGCCGTCATACTGGTCCTCTGGGTGATCATGACCTGCTTTCACCGCATCGGTCCGCAGGAACGTGGCGTGGTGCTCCAGCTCGGCAAGTACAGCCGCACGCTCTCGCCCGGCATCGGCTTTACCCTGCCCGCGCCGTTCGAGACCGTCGACTCCGTCGATGTCGAGGAGATACGCACGATCGACGTCGGGTCGGTGGGTGACGGCGCCGAAAATCTGGTGCTGACCGGCGACCAGAACATCATCGATCTCGCTTATTCCGTGCGGTGGAACATCCGCGACGCGGAGCTGTACATGTTCCAGCTCGCCGATCCTGATTCGACGATTCGCGAAGTTGCCGAATCGGCCATGCGTTCCGTTGTCGCGACGGTGTCGCTCCCCGAGGCGCTTGGCGCGGGCCGCACCGACATCGAGCAGCGGGTCGAGCAGCGGATGCAGGAGATACTCGACGGCTATCGCTCAGGTGTCCGGGTACAGGGCGTCGCGATCAAACAGGCCGATCCGCCGGAGGCCGTGAACGACGCGTTCAAGGAGGTGTCGGCGGCGCAGCAGGCGGCGCAGACCTACATGAACGAGGCGCGCGCCTATGCGCAGCAGCTTGCCGCGCGGGCGCAGGGTGAGGCCGCCGCGTTCGACAAGGTCTATGAGCAATACCGGCTCTCGCCGGAGGTGACGCGCCGCCGTATGTATTACGAAACGATGGAGGCAGTGCTGGCCGATACCGACAAGACGGTGGTGGAGCCCAGGGGTGTCGTCCCCTATCTGCCGCTTCCGGAGGTCAAGCGCCGGTCGGCCGGTGCGGAGGCCCAATCGCCCGCCGTCGGCGCGAACGCGCAGGGAGGACAGTGATGCAGGCCCTGTTCCGCAACCCCGTCGTGGCAGCGCTCACAGCGCTGGCCGTCGTTATCCTGATCGGCAGCACCATCGCCATCGTGCCCGAAACGCGTCAGGCCGTGATCGTCCGGTTCGGCGAGCCGGTACGCATCATCAATCCTTATCATGCGAACGAACGGTTCGGCAGCACGGGCGCGGGAGTCGCCGTGCGCATCCCCTTCGCGGAGCAGATCGTGTGGATCGACAAGCGTATTCAGTCGGTCGAAATGGAACGGCAGCAGGTGCTTTCGACCGATCAGCTCCGGCTGCAGGTCGATGCATTCGCCCGTTATCGCATTACCAACCCGCTGCGCATGTATATCTCCGCCGGAACCGAGGAACGGGTAGCCGATGCGCTTCGCCCGATATTGGGGTCGGCCCTCCGCAACGAGCTGGGCAAGCGCACGTTCGTCGCGCTGCTGAGCCCGGAACGCGGGCAGGTGATGAACAATATCGAGGCAGGGCTTAACCGCGTCGCGCGGCAATATGGCGCAGAGGTTATCGACGTGCGGATCAAGCGCGCCGACCTGCCCGACGGAACGCCGCTGCAAAGCGCTTTCCAGCGTATGCGCACCGCACGCCAGCAGGAGGCGCTGACGATCCGCGCGCAGGGTGAGAAGCAGGCGCAGATCATCCGCGCGGACGCCGACGCCGGTGCCGCCAATATCTATGCCGCCAGCTTCGGCAAGGACCCGTCCTTTTACGACTTTTATCGTGCGATGCAGGCCTACCGCCGGACCTTCAATGCCCAGAGCGGCGGCCAAACCAATATCATCCTGTCCCCGGACAACGAATTCCTGCGGGAATTCCAGGGACGCTGAGACACGTCATTCAATTTCGGTTCAGGCGGAAATTGGCATCCGCTCGCATATTTTATCGGCGACCGTCTGATCGATCATGAGAAGGACCCCTACAGTGCGATATGTTTATGGCATCACAGCTGCCCTCCTGCTGGGCGGTACCGCCATCGCAATAGGTTCAAACCAGCCGCTCGGCGCCCAGACGGCGCAGAACGAGAATATGCAGGCGGTCGCGCCCCAGGGCGCCCCGGCGAGCTTCGCCAACATGGTGGAGCGCCTTCAGCCCGCCGTGGTCAACATTTCCACGCGGCAACGGGTACAGGTACAAAATCCCCTGGCTGGCACGCCGTTCGGCGACATGTTCGGGGGCGGCGCTCCGCAGACGCGGCAGGCGCAGTCGCTCGGCTCCGGCTTCCTCATCTCCGCTGACGGTTACGTCGTCACCAACAACCATGTCGTGTCGCCGGGCGCACGCGGCGCCACGGTCGACAGCATCACCGTCACCCTTACCGGCGGCAGGGAGTACGAGGCGAAGCTGGTCGGACGCGACGTCGCCACCGACCTCGCGGTGCTGAAGATCAACGCGGACAAGCCCCTGCCCTTCGTCAAGTTCGGCGACAGCACGCGCGCGCGCGTGGGCGACTGGGTGATGGCGATCGGCAATCCCTACGCCCTGTCGGGAACCGTCACGGCGGGCATTATTTCCGCCGTCCACCGCAGCACCGGCGGTACGTATGACCGCTTCATCCAGACGGACGCATCGATCAACCAGGGCAATTCGGGTGGCCCGATGTTCGACATGAACGGCAAGGTGATCGGCATCAACAGTCAGATACTGTCGCCGACCGGCGGCAATGTCGGCATCGGCTTTGCCATTCCGTCAGAGCAGGCGATCCCGGTGATCGAGACGCTGCGCAAGGGTGAGCAGGTGAAGCGCGGCTATCTCGGCGTGCAGATCAGCCCGCTGGGAGAGGACCTTGCCGATTCGCTGGGCCTCGCCAAGAACCGGGGCGAATTCGTACAGGGTGTCGAGCCGGGCGGCGGCGCGGACAGGGCCGGGATCAAGGCGGGCGACGTGATCGTCAGTGTCAACGGTCGTGAAGTCACTCCGGATGAGACCTTGTCCTTTATCATCGGAAATCTGCCAATCGGGACCAAGGTGCCGATCCAGCTTATCCGCAACGGAAAGCGGATGACGGTGACCGCCACGATCGCCGTGCGGCCTCCCGAGGAACAGCTTCAACAGTTCGGCGCCAATCCGGACGAGGACTTCTCTCAGCCCGATTCGCAGGACAACGCGCAGGCCGGCGCGCAGGCGCTCGGCCTCGCTGTGCTTCCGCTCAACCCCACGATCATTCGCCAGCTTGGCGTTCCCGCCGACACGCGCGGTCTCGTCATATCTGCGGTCGATCAGTCGAGCGACGCAGGGGCCAAGGGCCTGCGGCGCGGCGATGTCATCCTGTCGGCGGACAACCGGCCGGTGACGACGCAGGCGGAGCTTAACTCGGTTCTCTCCGCCGTGCAGAAATCAGGGCGCAGCGCGGTGTTGCTGCAGCTGTTGCGGAGCGGCCAGCCGCCCGCATTCATTGCGGTCCGCCTGCGCGACAAATAAGTTTCCGCTCTTTTTGCTACCGGACCTTTCGGCTTTTCAGAGGAGCGGCGGCGGGGTATCCCATACCGCAATCAGGCGGAGATATGGGCATGGCGGACGGCATCTTCCTCGGCTCGGCAAACGGCGCGCGCCAATGTCTGTCGCTGCGGCGCGCGAACCGGCATGGCCTGATCGCGGGGGCCACCGGCACCGGCAAGACGGTGACGTTGCAGGGGCTTGCCGAAAATTTCTCGGCCTGCGGCGTTCCGGTTTTCCTCGCCGATGTGAAGGGCGACCTGGCAGGCATAGCGATGGCCGGGTCACCGGCGTTCAGCCGCGCCGCGACGCTTGAGGCGCGCGCGAAGGAGATAGGCCTTGATCCCTATGTCTACGCGGACAATCCCGTAATCTTCTGGGATCTTTTCGGGGAACAAGGTCACCCGATCCGCACCACCATATCGGAAATGGGGCCGTTGCTGCTCTCGCGGCTGCTGGATCTCAACGAAACGCAGGAAGGTGTGCTCAACATCGCCTTCCGCCACGCCGACGATCAGGGATTGCTGCTGCTCGATCTCGGCGATCTTCAGGCGATGCTGGCCTGGTGCGCGGAGAATGCCGATACACTCTCGGCCAAATACGGCAATGTGACGCGCGCCAGTGTGGGCGCGATTCAGCGTCAGCTGCTGACGCTCGACTCGCAGGGCGGCAATGCCTTCTTTGGTGAGCCCGCGCTGGAAATCGACGATTTCCTGGGCGTGGACGACAAGGGCAGGGGCATCGTCAACGTGCTCGCCGCCGACCGGCTCATGCGCAGCCCCAAGCTGTATTCGACCTTCCTGCTGTGGCTGCTGTCCGAACTGTTCGAAACGCTGCCCGAGGTCGGCGACCCCGACAAGCCGAAGCTCGTCTTCTTCTTCGATGAGGCGCATCTGCTGTTCGAGGATGCGCCCGATGCGCTGACTGACAAGATCGAGCAGGTGGTGCGCCTGGTCCGGTCCAAGGGGGTGGGCGTGTATTTCGTCACCCAAAACCCGATCGACATACCGGAAAAGGTGGCGGGTCAACTCGGCAACCGCATACAGCATGCGCTGCGCGCCTTCACGCCGCGCGACCAGAAGGCGGTGAAGGCGGCGGCGGAAACTTTCCGCATCAACCCCGAACTCGACGTCGCGACGGCGATCACGGAGCTGAAAGTGGGGGAGGCGCTGGTATCCGTTCTCGATGACGAGGGCGCCCCCACCATTGTGCAGCGGACGCTGATGGCGCCACCGCGCTCACGCCTCGGCCCCGTCGACGCGAAGGAACGTGCGATCGTCCAGTCGGTCTCTCCGGTCGCGGGAAAATATGACGAGGCGGTGGACCGGGAAAGCGCCGAGGAGGTGCTGGCCCAGAAGGCCGTCGATGCCGCCGCCACCGCCCAGGAGGTGGAGCAGAAAGGGCGGGAGGAGGTTGCGAAGCAGCCTCGCAGGTCGCCTTCCATCTGGGGCAAGGTCGCGTCGGCGGCAGCGGGTGCGGCGGCCAGCTCCGCCGGCGCGATGGTCGCGGCCAGGCTGAGCGGGCGCACCTCCCGCGCGAATCCTCAGGCGTCGGCGGCCAGCGCCGTAGCCGGAACGCTGGCGACGGAGATCGCCCGGAACCTTGGCGCGCCCGGCGTGGGCAGCTTGATCGGCCGCTTCGCCCGCAACCTGATGGGCGGGCTGATGCGGTAAGGCGGCAGGGGATCGCAGCCCGCCTGCCGCCGATCCTTCAGTCCAGGTCGGCGAGCCGGAAGCGGACAATCACCCTCAAGCGACGGCGCGGAGGCGTTCGATCGCCTGTTCCCGGCCGATGAGCGGCAGCAGCGCCGCCATGTCCGGCCCATGCTCGCGCCCGGTAAGCGCAAGCCGCAGCGGCAGGAACAGCGGTTTTCCCTTACGCCCCGTATTTATCTTCAACCGTTCGACGAGCGTATGCCATGGGCCGTCATCGAACGAAATCTGGGCCAGCGTCTCGGCCGCGGCCAACGCGAACACTTTGTCGTCGGGCGGCAGATCGGGCGTTTCGACCGGGCCGGTGACAACGCGCCACCATTCGGCAACCCCCGCCAGCGTCTCGACATTGGGGCGCAGCGCATCCCACGCCGCCTCGTCCATGCCGCCGGGCAGCCGGTCCTTCACCGCCGGATAATCAAGCTGGTGCACGATCTTCTGATTGAGGAGGCGCAGCTCGCCTTCATCAAAACGGGCGGGCGCGCGGCCGAAGCGCGCGAAATCGAACTGTTGGATCAGCGGCGCGGGATCGGTGACAGGCACTACCGGATCGGACGTGCCGATGCGGGCCAGCAAAGCGATGAGCGCGATCGGCTCTATCCCTTCCTCACGAAAGGCCGACACGCCGAGCGATCCCAGCCGCTTCGACAGCTTGCCCTCGCTGCCCACCAGCAGCGCCTCATGCGCGAATGCGGGCGGCGCGGCGCCCAGCGCCGTGAACATCTGGATCTGGCTCGCCGTGTTCGACACATGATCCTCGCCGCGCACCACATGGGTCACGCCCATGTCGATGTCGTCGATGACGGAGGGGAGCATGTAGAGCCAGCTGCCGTCCTCACGCCGGATCACCGGATCCGACAGCAGCTTCGGGTCGAAATGCTGCGGACCCCGGATCATGTCGTCCCATTCGATCGGCGTGTCATGATCCAGCCTGAAGCGCCAGTGGGGCCTGCGCCCTTCGGCCTCCAGCGCGGCGATGGCGGCGCCGGTCAGGGTCAGCGCGGCGCGGTCGTAAACTGGCGGCAGGCCGCGCCCCAGCTGGACCTTGCGCCTGAGGTCCAGTTCCTGCGCAGTCTCGTAACAGGGGTAGACCCGCCCCTCCGCGCGCAGCTGCGCAAAGCGCCGCTCATAGAGCTCGAACCGGCCGGACTGCCGCACCTCCCCGTCAGGAACCAGGCCGAGCCACGCAAGATCGGCCCGGATTCCGTCGGCATACTCCTCGCGCGATCGTTCCTGATCGGTGTCGTCGAGCCGTAGCCAGAAGGCGCCGTCATGTTTCCGCGCCCACATCCAGTTGTGGATCGCGGCGCGCAGATTGCCGACATGAAGCTGCCCGGTCGGGGACGGCGCGAAACGGGTGATGATCATCTGGACTCAGCTCGTACGGAATGCGTTGGTGATGGGATAACGGCGGTCGCGCCCGAAATTGCGGCTGCCCAGCTTCACGCCCGGCGGCGCCTGACGCCTTTTGTATTCCGCGATATACAATAGCCGCTCGATCCGGGCCACCGTGTCCCGCTCGAAGCCCCTGGCGACCAGCGCATCCACAGACAACTCGCTTTCCACCAGCCCGTGCAGGATGGGATCGAGCACCTCATAAGGGGGAAGGCTGTCCTCATCCTTCTGATCTTCGCGCAGTTCCGCACTGGGCGGCTTGGTGATGACCCTGTCCGGCATGACCGGCCCCGCCTGACCGAGCCCGATGGCCGGAACGTCTTCATTGCGCCAGCGCGACAGGTCGAACACCGTTGTCTTGTACGCATCCTTCAGCACCGAGTAGCCGCCTGCCATGTCGCCATAAATCGTGGCATAGCCGACCGACATCTCGCTCTTGTTTCCGGTCGTCAGCAGCATGTGTCCGAACTTGTTGGACAGCGCCATCAGCGTGACGCCCCGGATGCGCGACTGGACATTCTCCTCGGTCAGGTCGCGGCTCCGCCCGGTAAAAACGTCCGCCAGCATTGTGTCGAACGCCGTCACCGCAGGCTCGATCGGAACAGTGTCGAGGCGCACGCCCAGCATCCGCGCACATTCCGCCGCGTCCTCCAGACTTTCACGGCTGGTGAAACGCGAGGGCATCATCACGCACCAGACCCGATCCGCGCCGAGCGCGTCGACCGCGACAGCGGCCGACAGCGCGCTGTCGATGCCGCCCGAAAGGCCCAGAACAACGCCGGGAAAGCGGTTGCGGTCGACATAATCCCGCAGGCCCACGACCATCGCGCTGTAGACGTCCGCCGGATAGGGCGCGAGCGGCGCGATCTCTCCGGGCACACAGTGCCATCCGCCCTCCCCGCGCCGTTCCCAGCGGGTGATACGCAGATCCTCACGCCAGTCGGGCATCTGGTGGACCAGGCCGCCGTCCGCGTTCAGGACAAAGGATGCGCCGTCGAACGCGAGTTCGTCCTGCCCGCCCACGCGATTGACATAGGCCATCGGCAGACCCGTTTCGCGCACGCGCACACCGCAAACATGGGTGATCCGCCGCTCGTCCTTGTCGATTTCAAAGGGGCTGCCGTTGGGCGTGACAAGGATCTCCGCGCCGCGCTCCTTCAAATGGGCGCATACGAACGGATACCAGACGTCCTCGCAGATCGGCACGCCGATCCGCACGCCGCGCACGTCGATGGGATCGGGCAGCGGGCCCGGCGCGAACAGGCGCTTTTCATCGAACGTGCCGTAATTGGGCAGCTCGCGCTTCTGCCGGATGGCCTTGATCTCGCCGCCGTCGAGCAGAACCATGACGTTGAACAGCACCCCCTGGTTTGCGACGACGGTCCCCACCAGCATCGCCGGGCCGCCGTCGCCGGTGGCGCGGGCAAGGCGCGACAACTCATCCCCTGCGCGTTCGATCAGTGCGGGCTTGAGCACCAGATCTTCCGGCGGGTAACCGATCAGCTGCATTTCGGGAAAGACGATGAGGTCCACGCCGCCCGCCCGCGCGCGCCATTCGAGCATCATGTCAGCATTGCCGGCAAGGTCGCCGACGGATTGCGTCGTCTGGGCAAGGGCGATGGTCAGGGTTTGCGTCATGACTGGCTGGTATAAGATTTTTCCCCGGCGCAAAAGCGGGTTGAGCGGAACCGGGAAGGCGGCCCGACCAAAAGCGCGTTGCAAAGTGAGCCGTGGCCGCTAAAGGGTCGCGAAAGGGGCTATTGCCGGGGCAGCAGACAAAGGTCGATCGCGATGAAGTTGATGACGGGCAACAGCAATCTGCCGCTCGCGCGTGCGATTGCCGAATATCTGGAACTGCCCCTCACCAATGCCAGCGTGCGCCGCTTCGCCGACGAGGAAGTCTTTGTCGAGGTGCACGAGAATGTGCGCGGCGAGGATGTGTTCGTCCTTCAGTCGACCAGCTATCCCACCAACGACAACCTCATGGAGCTGCTGATCTGCATCGATGCGCTCAAACGCGCGTCGGCGCGCCGGATCACGGCCGTCATCCCCTATTTCGGCTATGCGCGGCAGGACCGGAAACCCGGCCCGCGCACCCCGATATCGGCCAAGCTGGTCGCCAACCTCATCACCGTGGCGGGCGCCGATCGCGTGCTGTCGATGGATCTTCACGCCGGGCAGATCCAGGGCTTTTTCGACATCCCGACGGATAACCTGTTCGGCGCGCCGGTGATGTCGGCGGACATCCAGGCGCGGTTCGGGGAGAAGAGCATTACGGTCGTGTCGCCGGACGTGGGCGGCGTGGTGCGCGCCCGCGCGCTGGCAAAGCGGCTGGACAATGCCCCGCTCGCCATCGTCGACAAGCGGCGCGAGCGTGCTGGCGAATCGGAGGTGATGAACATCATCGGCGAGGTCGAGGGCCGTTTCTGCATCCTGATCGACGATATCGTCGATTCGGCCGGAACCTTGTGCAACGCCGCCGCGGCGCTAAAGGCCGCCGGGGCCGAGGACGTCGTCGCCTATGTCAGCCACGGCGTGCTGTCCGGCGGCGCGGTCGCGCGCGTCGAGGCGTCCCAGCTCAAGGAGCTGATCATAACCGATTCCATTCTCGAGACGGATGCCGTGCGGGATTCCGCCAAGATACGCCATTTGCCGATCGCCCCCTTGCTGGGTGAGGCGATCAAGCGCATCGCCGACGAAAGCTCGGTCTCCAGCCTGTTCGATTGAGGGGTCGGAGGCGGCCTGCCTTCACGCCGCCGGGACCAGCAGCAGGGGCAGCGCCAGCAGCAGCGCAAGGCACGCCATCGCCCGCTGACGCCCGTCGAGCATATCGTCGAAGGGCGGAATTTTCCATAGCGCGGGGCAGGACAGCAGGGCGGCCGCATAAAGACCGGTGGCGATCGCCTCAAGCAACGGCGTCCCGCCCTCACCCTGCAGCGACAGGCCGCCCAGGAAGCTTGCGATACAGATGATCCAGGCGACTATCGTCATGCGCAATAGAACGGGCGGCGGAGCAAAGGCTTAAATCCCGGCATGGGGGCCTTGCGTGCGGCGGCGGCGCCCGCCAAGGAGGGGCCATGAGCCTTGCCGACGACCTTGCCCTCGCCCATCGCTGCGCCGATGCCGCCGCCGATGCCATCCGTCCGTTCTTCCGCGCGCGCTACGACACGGATTTCAAGAGCGACGCCTCACCCGTGACGGAGGCTGACCGCGCGGCCGAAACCGCGATCCGGTCTATCCTGGAAAAGGAGCGCCCCGGTGACGGCATCATCGGGGAGGAATATGGCTTCGCGCGCGAGGAGGCCGAGAGGCTGTGGATCATCGACCCGATCGACGGCACGCGCAGCTTCATCGCCGGCCGCCCGATCTTCGGCTCGCTCATCGCCCTGACGCAGGCGGGCTGGCCGGTGCTGGGCCTGATCGATCAGCCGATCACGCGCGAACGCTGGGCGGGCCTGACGGGCCAGCCGACAACCCTGAACGGCAAGCCCGTTCGGACGCGCGCGTGCCGCCAGCTTTCCGACGCGATCCTCGCCAGCACCGGTCCCCAATATTTTCCGGACTGCACGGGGGAGCATTTCTCTCTGCTCGCGCGGGCCTGCCGCGACACGGTGTGGGGCGGCGACTGCTATAACTATGCCCTGCTTGCCAGCGGTCATATCGACATCGTGGTCGAGGCGGGTCTCAAGCTCCACGACATCGCCGCGCTGGTTCCGGTGGTGGAGGGTGCGGGCGGGCGCATGTGCGATTGGTCGGGGGAGCCGCTCACCGACATGAGCGACGGCAGGGTGATCGCGCTTGGCGATCCCGCACGGCTCGACGATGTGCTCGACGCGCTGAATGCGGGACATGAGGGGCATTGAAGGCAGCTTCCCCTTGCCATTGCGCGCCTCCGCCCCTATAGGCGCGCCTTCGCGTGGCACTCCATGCGATTCTTGATGGGACGAGCAGGCTAAAAGGGCTGCCTTGTTCGTCCGCGAACGTCAGACCACCGGCGTAGGCTTTGCCAGATGCCGGCAGCAACAAGGAGACGAAAATGCCCAAGCTCAAGACCAAGAGCGGTGTGAAGAAACGCTTCAAATTCACCGCGACCGGCAAGGTGAAGCATGGCGTCGCTGGCAAGCGGCACCGCCTCATCAGCCACAACGCCAAATATATCCGCCAGAATCGTGGCACCTCCGTGCTGTCCGATGCCGACGTGGGCCACGTCCGCCTCTGGGCGCCCTACGGCCTGAAATAAGGAGTAGAGAGACATGGCACGCGTAAAACGGGGTGTTACCACCCGCGCCAAGCACAAGAACATTCTGGAGCAGGCGAAGGGCTTTTATGGCCGTCGCAAGAATACCATCCGCATCGCCCGTCAGGCGGTCGAGAAGGCCGGGCAATATGCTTACCGCGACCGCAAGGTCAAGAAGCGCAGCTTCCGCGCCCTGTGGATTCAGCGCATCAACGCCGCCGTCCGGATCGAGGGCCTGACCTATGGCCAGTTCATGCACGGGCTGAAGCTCGCGGGCGTCGAGCTGGACCGCAAGGTGCTCGCAGACCTCGCGATGAACGAAGGCGACGCGTTCAAGGGCGTGATCGCCCAGGCCAAGGCCGCGCTGCCAGCCGCCTGAAAGCCGGACAAACGAACAGGAAGGGCGTCGGGGGTGACTCCGGCGCCCTTTTCCTTTGGCGCGAATTGGGCTAGCGCGCCCGCATGAATGACATCGCCGCACTGAAGGCCGGGCTGCTGGCCGAGATCGAAGGCGCCGACACGCTCGGCCAGGTGGAGGAGTTGCGCGTCGGCGCGCTCGGCAAGAACGGGGTGGTGACGGCGCTGCTGAAGACGCTGGGCGGCATGTCGCCCGACGAACGGCAAGCGCGCGGCCCCGTCATCCACGATCTGCGCGAAGGCGTCACCGCCGCGATCGCCGACCGAAAGGCAGCGCTTGAGGCCGCCGAGCTGGAAGCCCGCCTCGCGTCCGAACGGCTCGACATGACCCTTCCGGCCGACATTACGCCGCAGGGCAGCGTCCATCCGGTCAGCCAGGTGATGGACGAGCTTGCGGAGATTTTCGCGGACCTGGGCTTTGCCGTCGCGACAGGGCCGGAGATCGAGGACGACTGGCGCAATTTCACCGCGCTCAATATTCCCGAAACGCATCCCGCGCGGGCGATGCACGACACATTCTATTTCCCGGACAAGGATGCGGACGGCCGGGACATGCTGCTGCGTACCCACACATCGCCGGTGCAGATCCGGACGATGACGTCGCAGCAACCGCCCATTCGCATCATCGCGCCGGGCCGCGTCTATCGCAGCGATTCGGACGCGACCCACACGCCGATGTTCCACCAGATCGAAGGCCTGGTCATCGACCGGGGTATCCATCTGGGTCACCTCAAATGGACGCTGGAAACCTTCCTCAAGGCATTTTTCGAGCGCGACGACATCACGCTGCGCCTGCGTCCCAGCTATTTTCCCTTCACCGAACCGTCGGTCGAGGTCGACGTCGGCTATACCCTTGAAAAGGGCCAGCGCGTGATCGGCGGGAGCGGCGACGCACCCGGCGGCGGCTGGATGGAAGTGCTGGGCAGCGGCATGGTCAACCGCCGCGTGATCGAGAATTGCGGGCTCGACCCCGATGAGTGGCAGGGTTTCGCGTTCGGCACCGGGGTGGATCGCCTCGCCATGCTCAAATACGGGATGAACGACCTGCGCGCCTTTTTCGACGGCGACCTGAGATGGCTGCGGCATTATGGCTTCTCGGCACTTGATGTGCCCACGCTTTCGGGGGGAGTGGGCGCATGAAGTTCACCTTGAGCTGGCTTCGGGAGCATCTGGCGACGGATGCGAGCCTCGATGACATCCTTGCCGCGCTCAACGACATCGGACTTGAGGTCGAGGGCGTGGAGAACCCCGCCGGGAAGCTCGCGGGCTTTACCGTGGCGAGGGTGCTGACGGCAGCGCCGCACCCGCAGGCGGACAAGCTTCAGGTGCTTACCGTGGATCCCGGCGACGGCAGCGCGCTGCAGGTCGTGTGCGGCGCACCCAATGCGCGGGCAGGCCTGGTGGGCGTGTTCGGCCGCGAGGGCGCGACCGTACCCGCCAACGGCATGGTCCTGAAGAAAGCCGCGATCCGGGGCGTGGAATCCAACGGGATGATGTGTTCGTCGCGAGAGCTGGAGCTGGGCGAGGACCATGACGGCATCATCGAGCTGCCCGCCGACGCGCCGGTGGGCGAGACCTTTGCCGGCTATGCCGGACTGGACGACCCGGTCATAGACCTTTCGATCACGCCCAACCGGCAGGACTGCATGGGCGTCCGCGGCGTGGCGCGCGACCTTGCCGCCAAGGGGCTGGGTACGTTGCGGCCGCTGCGCGAAGTCTATCGCATGTCCGCCGATCCGGTCGCCACCGACGGTCCGGGGCCTGACGTGCGCACCGATGATCCGGAGGGATGCCCCGCTTTCCATGGCCAGGAAGTACGCGGCGTCACCAACGGCGCCTCGCCGGAGTGGATGGCGCGCAGGCTGAAGGCGATCGGCCAGAAGCCGATCAGCGCCCTGGTCGACATCACCAATTTCGTGATGATCGATCTTGGCCGCCCGCTGCACGTCTATGACAAGGCGAAGCTGAAAGGCGGGCTGGCGGCGCGCAAGGCGCGGCCGGGGGAGCAGGTGCTGGCGCTCAACGGAAAAAGCTACACACTCGACGAGACGATGACGGTCATCGCCGACGACGTGCACGTCCACGACATCGGCGGCATCATGGGTGGCGAGGATTCGGGCGTCGCAGAGACCACGACCGAGGTCATCATCGAATGCGCCTATTTCGATCCGGCGCATATTGCGCGGACCGGCCAGAAGCTGGGCCTCACGTCCGACGCGCGACAGCGGTTCGAACGCGGCGTGGACCCCGCCTTCCTCGATGAGGGGCTGGAGATCGCGACATGGCTGGTGGTCGAGCATTGCGGCGGCACGGCCAGCGCCGTCACCCGCGCGGGCAGTGCCGAAGTTGCGCCGCGCAACTTTGCGTATGACCCGGCAACCACCCGCTCTCTGGCAGGGGTCGACATCGATCCGGAACAACAGCAGGCCATCCTTTCGCGGCTGGGATTTGCCGTCGGGGAGAACTGGACGATCACGGTGCCGAGCTGGCGCCGCGACATCGACGGCCCCCCCGACATCGTGGAAGAGGTGGTGCGCATCCACGGCCTTGCCAACGTGCCCTCCACCCCCCTTCCCAGGACGCCGGGCGTGGCCCGGCCGACGGCCACTGCCGAGCAGATGATCGAGCGGCGGGTCCGGCGGGCGGCGGCAGCTCGCGGCCTCAATGAAGCGATCAACTGGTCCTTCATCTCGGAGAAAGAGGCGGCGGTCGTCGGCGGCGGCGACTGGGTGCTGGCGAATCCGATATCGGAGGAGCTGAAGGTGATGCGCCCTTCGCTGCTGCCCGGCCTGTTGTCGGCCGCGCGGCGCAACGCCGATCGTGGCGCGTCAAGCATCCGGTTGTTCGAGATAGGCCGCCGTTATTTCCGCGCGGAGGACGGCAGCAGCACAGAGCGGCTGACGCTTGGCCTCGTCCTCGCCGGGGACAAGGCGCCGCGCGGCTGGGCCAGCGGGAAGGCGCAGGGATTCACCGCCTTCGACGCCAAGGGGCAGGCGCTGGGCCTGCTGGAAGCCGCAGGGGCGCCGGTCGCCAACCTTCAGATGATGGGCGATGCGGGCGACGCGTATCATCCGGGTCAGTCCGGCACGCTGCGTCTCGGCCCCAAGACCGTGCTCGCCGAATATGGCGTCGTGCACCCGCGCCTGGCGCGGCAGTTCGACCTTTCGGGCACCGTGGTCGCCGCGCAGCTTTTCCTTGACGCCGTTCCTGGCAAGCGCCGGTCGGGCTTCATGCGGGCACCGTTCACGCCGCCCGCGCTTCAGGCGGTGACGCGCGACTTCGCGTTCATCGTGCCGGAGCCGGTCGAAAGCGAGGCTTTGGTGCGCGCCGTCCGCTCCGCCGACAAGAAAAGCATCGTCGACGCGCGGCTGTTCGACCTGTTCACCGGCGCCGGCGTCGAACCGGGCAGCAAATCGCTCGCTATCGAAGTGACGCTGCAGCCGGGTGACAAGAGCTTTACCGAGGAGGAACTCTCCGCAATCAGTGCGGCGGTCATCAAGGCGGCGGAAAAGCTGGGAGGCGTCCTGCGCGGCTGATCGTCACGCCGCCACGGCGCAGCCCCGCTCCATCCATCCGGCGAAGCGGGGCATCTTTTCCTGATAGCCGCGTTCGCACGAGGCCATCGTGAAATAATCGCTGATGGTCGCCGAAACGGGCCGGGAGAGATGGCATCCCCCGAACACCCGTTTCCATGCCGGATCCAGGCGGTCCTGCCACCTCGCGACGCCCGGGTCGTCGGCGCGTCCATGCTCGCAGAAGAGGAAAATGCCGCCCGGGCGCAGAACCCGCCGGGCCTCCGCCAGCGTGCGCCGCTCGTCAGCGACCGTGCAGAGCGTGAATGTGCATACCACCGTGTCGAAACTGGCGTCGGCGAACGGCAGATCCTCTCCGCACGCATCCAGCAGCCGCGCACCCAGACGCATCGCCGCCGGGGTTGCACTCGCCATCGACCTCAGTTCGTCGGACGGTTCTATGCCTATCAGTTCGGTGACGTTGCCGGTCTGGTAGAGCGGCAGGTTGGCGCCCGCGCCAATACCCAGTTCCAGCACCCGACCACGCGCCTGTCGTATGATGGGCTCACGCTTTTCCGCCAGAAGCTGACATCCGCATCCGAGGCGGATGATATGTGGCACTATGTGGCGCTCGTACCAATTGGCCATGCTCGATCCTCCCCGGCAGTGCGGACCATATGCTGGAGCAGGAGCAGGATGGTGTCCAGCCGGAAGGATGCGCCCGCCCGGGGATCAGGCGAAGCGCTGCGGATGCAAAACTGGAGAGGACCGGTCGCGCAGCGTCCGATTTCAGAAGCGGAACACCGTGCCCACGTAAACCGCCTGGTTGTCCTGCCGCTGATCCGTTATCGGCGCGAGGCGATTGTCCGGTCCGGCGTAGCGCACGCCCGCGGTCACGTTGAGGTTGCGCGTAAGCGAGTAACTGCTGCCGAGATCGACGCTCAGCTTGCGCTCGCCAGCCAGCGTCTGGGGCGCGGAGCCAACATCACGCTTCGCGTCGAGCTGAACATTTGCCCTTAGCCGCGGCTTAGCCGATTCGAGGGAAAAATTGCCCACCGCCGGAAGATCCGGCATCACCGGGTCCAGCGGCTTTCTTCCCACCATTTCGGCCAGGGCAAACTTGCGCCAGCCGCGCGACGCATCAAGATTGAAGGCGAGCGGCGTGATGCTCAGGGTTTGCGCCTGCCGATCGTCGGCCTGCGCCAGCTTGCCGTCGGCGCGTACCAGAACCGTGATCTCGCGCCGTCCGCTCATCGACCCGCTGGTCGGCGTGAAGCGGAACCGGCTGTTCGCATGGCTGGCCGCGGCTTTCGCATAGGCGGACGACAGCTTGATATCGCGAATCGAAGGGGTGAAGGAAGAAATCGTCCCGAGATTGTCCAGCGACACGCGCATGTCGCCACGCACAGCCACCAAATCCCCGGCCGCGCCGACCGCAGGAACCGATGCAGCCGCGATCACCGCCCCGGCGACGGCAAAGATTACAAAATTTTCCCCGAACCTGGCCATCTTTGCCTGTTCCGACTCTGGCTTATCAACGAAAGACCATAAGTGGCGGCGCAGGAAAATTCCACCCGCGCATCAACAAATTTCCCGGTCGTTGCACAAAACCCACAGCGCGTTGCAAACCCCCGGCATTGGCCGAATCGCTCCTGGCAGATTGCGCGGGCTTGCCGATCGGGCCGGTGCGGCTATAGATGCAGCGGAGCGATGCGTCCCCACGTGTGCGGCCTCGCCCGCCCAGACAAGAAAGTACGCCATGACATTGCGGTTCCCGTCTCGCCCTATCACCCCTCTGGTCATTGCCGTGATGGCAGCGGCTACGCTGACGGCCTGTTCCGGGCAGAAGGACCGGCCGAAGGCCGACCTTGCGGCCGCCAAGGTGACGACCATCGGCGTCAACAGCTATCTGTGGCGCGGCGCGCTCGACACCTTGTCGTTCATGCCGCTGGTCCAGACGGATTCGAACGGCGGGGTGATCGTGACCGACTGGTACGCCAATCCAAACGCCGCCGGGGAGCGCATGAAGCTGACGGTATCGATTCTGGATCAGGACCTGCGCGCCGACGCCCTGCGCGTCGCGGCCAGCCGACAGGTGATGCAGGGAGGCCAGTGGGTCGACGCGCCGGTGCAGGCCGCAACGGTGCAGAAGCTGGAGGAGATCATCCTCACCAAGGCGCGCGACCTGCGGCGCATGGCGATCGCGGACAACGAGGACTGAGGCAGATCGGCAGCGTACCGCCTGCCGTGCATGTCGAGCGGGTGGTTCCATTTTCAGGCACATACAGGGTCCAGGCAAGCGTGGACCGAACCGGGATTACGTGAATATGCAACGGCGCTTCAACCCGCTTGAGGCAGACGCCAAATGGCAGCACGTCTGGGACGAGAAGCAGAGCTTCCGTGCCGACGACGCGAGCGGCAAGCCGCGCTCTTATGTGCTGGAGATGTTCCCTTATCCATCCGGGCGCATCCACATCGGCCATGTCCGCAACTACACGATGGGCGACGTGCTGGCGCGGTTTCGCCGAATGCGCGGGTATGAGGTGCTGCACCCGATGGGGTGGGATGCCTTCGGTATGCCCGCCGAAAACGCCGCGATGGAAAAGAAGGTTCATCCCGGCGAATGGACGCGCGCCAACATCGCCAACATGAAGGCGCAGCTGAAGCGTCTGGGCTTCGCCCTCGACTGGAGTCGGGAGCTCGCCACCTGTGAGCCTGAATATTACGGTCATGAACAGTCGCTGTTCCTCGACCTGTATGAGGCGGGCCTCGTTTATCGCAAGGAATCGGCGGTGAACTGGGACCCGGTCGACATGACCGTGCTGGCGAACGAGCAGGTGATCGACGGCCGGGGCTGGCGATCGGGCGCGCTGGTCGAGAAACGCAAGCTCAACCAGTGGTTCCTGAAGATCACGCAGTTCGCCGACGACCTGCTGGAGGGACTGGGCAGCCTTGACCAGTGGCCGGACAAGGTGAAGCTGATGCAGGAGAACTGGATCGGCAAGAGCCAGGGGCTGCAGTTCCGGTTCAGGCTGGATACTGTAATCGGCGATATAGAAACGCTCGAAGTATTCTCCACCCGGCCCGACACCATCTTCGGGGCGAGCTTTGCCGCCATGGCTGCGGACCATGCGCTTGCGCTCGAACTGGCAAAGACCGACCCCAGCCTCGCCGGGTTTGCCGAAGAATGCCGCCGCACCGGCACTGCCGCTGCCGATGTCGAAACCCAGGAAAAGCTTGGGTACGATACCGGCGTTTCGGTCATTCATCCGTTCACCGGCGCGAAGCTGCCGCTGTTCGTCGCCAATTTCGTCCTGATGGATTATGGCACGGGCGCGGTGATGGCAGTGCCCGCGCACGATCAGCGCGACCTGGATTTCGCACGCAAATATATGTTGCCGACGCCGCGCGTGGTGTCGCCGGACGGCAAGGATGCGCCGGTGGGCGACGAGGCCTGGACCGGAAGCGGCACGCTCATCAACTCCGGCTTTATCGACGGCATGGATGTGGAAGCCGCCAAGACCGCCGTCATCGCGCGGGCGCAGGAAGAGGGCTGGGGCAAGGGCACGACAGTCTGGCGGCTGCGCGATTGGGGCGTGTCGCGCCAGCGTTACTGGGGTACGCCGATCCCCTTCATCCACTGCGATGCCTGCGGCGTCGTGCCGGTGCCGCGCGATCAGCTTCCGGTGACACTGCCCGAGGATGTCAGCTTCGACATTCCCGGCAATCCGCTGGAGCGTCACCCGGCATGGAAGCATGTCGCCTGCCCGACATGCAGCCGGCCCGCGCGGCGGGAAACGGACACGCTCGACACATTCGTCGACTCGAGCTGGTATTTCATTCGCTTCGCCAGCCAGCCCGGCGACCGGCCGTTCGACAAGGCGGAGGCGGAGCGCTGGCTGCCGGTGGGGCAGTATATCGGCGGCGTGGAACATGCGATCCTCCATCTGCTCTATGCGCGTTTCTGGACGCGGGCGCTCAATCATTGCGGCAAGATCGACGTGAAGGAGCCGTTCGCCGGCCTCTTTACTCAAGGCATGGTGACGCATGAGACCTACAAGGCGCCGGATGGGCGCTGGCTGTCCCCCGAAGAGGTGGAACGGCGCGGCGAAAATTATGTAGTGAAGTCTACAGATGAGGCCGTATCGCTTGGCCGGGTCGAGAAGATGTCCAAGTCCAAGAAGAATGTGGTCGATCCCGACGACATCATCGACCAATATGGCGCGGACGCGGTACGCTGGTTCATGCTGAGCGACAGCCCGCCCGAACGCGACCTGCCGTGGACAGCGAGCGGCATCGAGGGAAGCTGGCGCTTCATAAACCGGCTTTGGCGGCTGTTCGGCGACGCGGCCGAGACAGGCGAGGGGAGCGAAGACCGCGCGCTGCTGCGCAAGCTGCACCAGACCGTGGATGGTGTAGCGCGCGATATAGAAATGCTCTCGTTCAACAAGGCGGTGGCGAAGATCTACGAACTTGCCAACGTGATCGAAAAAGCCGCGCCGTCCGCCAGCCGGGCCGGGGCCATCCGCGCATTGGCCCTGCTGGTCGCGCCGATGGTGCCGCACCTAGCCGAAGAAGCCTGGGCCGATATGGGGCAGCCAGGCCTGATCGCCGACGCAAGCTGGCCACCGGTTGATCCGGAGCTGCTGGTCGATGACGAGGTGACGATCGCAGTGCAGGTGATGGGAAAGCTGCGCGACACCATAACCGTCGCCAAGGGCCTGCCACGTGCGGAGCTCGAGGCTCTGGCGCTCGCCTCGCCAAATGTAGCGCGCACTATGGAAGGTGCGGCACCGAAAAAAGTGATTGTCGTGCCGGACCGGCTGGTCAATCTGGTGATATGAAAGTCCTGGCGTTCCCCCTGCTGGCGCTGCTGGCGCTCCCTGCCCTCTCCGGCTGCGGGTTGCGTCCGCTGTATTCCGGGGGGCAGTCCGGCGTGGTGGCGCGCAATCTGGGCACGGTGAGCGTCGATGCAATTGAGGGCAAGGCGGGCTGGCTGGTCCACAATGCGCTGCAGGACCGGCTCGGCACGGTCGCCAGCGGCGAGGGCGCGGATTACCGCCTGCACGTAGAGCTTGACGATCAGATCACCGGTTTTGGCGTTCGCCTCGACGATGCCGTAACGCGGGAACGGCGGACGCTGCGCGCCCGGTATCAGCTGTTTCACCAGCCGACCGGCACGCTGGTGCTCGACGCCACCGCCGGTTCCGATGCCGGCATCGACGTCGCGAGCAGCGAATACGCAACCATCGCCGCGGAAAATTCGGCGCTGGAACGGCTATCGCACCTCGTGGCCGACCAGATCGTCATGCGCCTGTCGCAGAAGATCGCGGCAGAGGCGGGGGCCGCCCCCGCAACCCCGTGAAGGCCAGCCGGCAACAGGTCGAACGCGCGCTGGACGCCGCCGCGCCGGACGCGCGCATCGTCCTTCTCTACGGCCCCGACGAAGCGGGCAGCATCGCACTTGCGAAGCGGATCGAACGGGCGATGGGAGATGCCGCCGAGCGCGTAGACCTGGACGGGCCGACGCTGCGCGGCGATCCGGCCCGGCTTTCCGACGAAGCCGCCGCCATCTCCATGTTCGGTGACAGGCGCTGGATCCGGATCACCGGCGCGGGCGAGGAGTGCGTGGCGGCCGTGCAGGCCCTGCTCGAATCCTCGCAGGCGGGTAATCCGGTTATTGCTATAGCAGGCGCTATAAAAAACAGCTCGAAGCTGGCGAAGCTGTGCCTCGATCATCCCGCCGCCCTGGCGTTCGCCAGCTATGTGCCCGACGAACGGGAGGCCGGCCAGATCGCCGCGGGCCAGGCGCGTGATCTCGGCCTGCGGCTCCCGCCCGATCTGGCGCGGCGGATTGCCGAGGTCGCCGGTGGCGACCGTGCGCTGATGGCTGGCGAGATCGAAAAGCTGGCCCTCTATCTCGACGCCTCGCCCGATCATCCGGCCGAAGTCACCCGCGAGGCATTGGACGCATTGCTCGCCGAAACGGCCGATACGGATGCCGCGCCGCTGGTGGATGCCGTGCTGGGCGGAGACATCGACGCACTGCACCGTGAGCTTGCGGCGCTGGGCGCGAGCGGTACGTCGCTTGCCAGCGTCACGCGCCCGCTGCTCGGCCGGGCGATGCTGATCGCCCAGGTCCAGGCCGAATTCGAACGATGCGGCCGGATGGATCAGGCGATCGAGAGCATGGGCAAGGCGATATTCTGGAAGGACAAGCCGCAGGTGCAGCGGCAGGCGAGCCTGTGGAGCGGCGACGCTGTATCGCGGCTGATCCACCGCCTGCTGGACGCAGAGCGTTCGACCCGCGATTCGCAGGGTCCGGGGGAGATCGCCGTTCGGCAGGAGTTACTGACCGTGGCGCGGCAAGCGGCGCGGGCAAGATGAACACCGGTGCGCCGCTCACGCGGCGCGCCGTCTTCAACCAGGCGTGGCCCATCATCATCGGGCAGGCACTGGTGCCAACGGTGGGGATCGTCGACGCCGCGATCATTGGCCGCACCGGCGACGCGGTGGCGCTCGCGGCCGTGGCGCTTGGCGCGACCGTGGTGACGCTCATCTTCTGGGCCTTCGGTTTCCTTCGCATGGGCATGACCGGCCTCACGGCGCAGGCCGCTGGCGCGAGCCAGACGGAGGAAGTCCAGGCCCTGCTGCTGCGCGGTCTGTTGCTCGGTTTCGGGCTGGGCCTGATCATCCTGATGCTGCACCCGCTCTTCCTTGGTCCCGCCCTGGGACTGATGGGCGCGCCCGGTGCGGTGGAGCGGGCGGCGCTGGACTTTGCCGGGGCGCGCATGGCCGGAGCGCCCGCCGCCCTGTCGGTGTTCGCGATCAACGGCTGGCTGATCGGACTGTCGCGCACGCGCAGCGCGCTGACCCTGCAACTCATCATGAACGGCGCGAACATCCTCTTCAACGTCACGCTGGTCAGCGGATTTGGACTGGGTCCGCTGGGCGTCGGCATCGGTACGGCCGCAGCCGAATGGACGACCCTTGTCGCGGGACTCGCCATCGTATCGCGACACACGCGCCTGCAGTGGCGCCATCCGGCCGTCCGCGCCCTGTCACGCCTGTTCGCACGTGATGCGATGGCGAGGCTGTTTTCGGTCAACGCGGACATCATGGTGCGTACCCTTGCCCTTCTGGCGCTGTTCACATGGTTCGCTCATGCCGGCGCGCGGCAGGGGGCGCAGGCGCTCGCCGCCAATCATGTGCTGATGCAGTTCGTGTCGCTCAGCGCGTTTGTTCTGGATGCCTTCGCCTTCACGGCCGAGGCACGCATAGGCGCGGCCATCGGCGCCCGTTCGCCGCGCGATTACGCCCGCGCGGTCAGACTGACCGGCGAGTTCACCCTCGCCGCCGGTGTGGGATTCAGCGCCCTTTTCCTCGTTGCCGGACCCTGGCTTATCCACTTCATCGCGACCGACGCGGGCGTCAGGCAGCTCGCGATAGCCATGCTCCCCTACGCCGTGCTGATCCCCGCGCTGGGCGCGCCGAGCTGGCTGCTCGACGGCATTTTCATCGGCGCAACCGAAACGCGGGCGATGCGCAACGCCGCGCTGATCGTGCTGGTGCTGTATTTTGCCAGCGACTGGCTTTTGCGGCCGCTCGGCAACCATGGCGTGTGGCTGGCGCTGCTCGGCAGCTACGGGGTGCGGGCGCTGACGCTTATGGTCCGCCTGCCGGGCCTCAGGCGGCGGCACGGCTTGAATATGGAGCCGCGCTCCCGCATATTCCCGTGATGGAAAAGATCAAACTCACCGACGCCGAATGGCGCGAACGCCTGAGCGACGAACAATATCACATCCTGCGCGAAGCCGGGACGGAGCGGGCGTTCACGGGCATCTATGAGAAGATGAAGGCGGATGGCGTCTATCTGTGCGCCGGATGCGGAACGGAACTGTTTCCTTCCAACAAGAAGTATGACAGCGGATCGGGGTGGCCCAGCTTCACCGAGCCGTCGCGTGAGGACGCGATTGACGAGCATGTGGACATGAGCCACGGCATGCGCAGGGTCGAGGTGCGCTGCGCCCGGTGCGATGGGCATCTGGGCCATGTGTTTCCCGATGGACCGGCCGAAAACGGTTTGCGGTACTGCATCAACAGCGCATCACTGGAATTCCAGCCGAAGCCGTAGCGCATGGTGCGTCGCGGATGCCGGTTTACGCGCACCGGTCGCGTCCCCACCCCTCCCTTATTCATCGGCGGTTCAATGGCGGCATGGCTTTTGACAAGCCGCTTGCGGCCGATTCCCTGACCGGGTAAGCCGCCGGGGACATTACTGGCCGAGACTGAACAGATATGGCGACGCCGCCCAAGGCAAAACTCTGGTTCTGGCGCGCGGTAAAGACGGGGCTTTTCCTCTGCATCGGCGGGTTGGTCGCGCTGATTGCCGCGGTCCTCGTGGCGATGCAGTCGCTGCCGAGCTACGAAAGCCTCAAATCCTCCCCCAATGGACAGATGATCCGGGTTCACGCTGCGGACGGATCGGTCATCGTGTCGCTTGGGCCAAGCTTCGGGCGGTGGCTCACCGTGGACCAGATCCCCGGCGTGATGAAGGAGGCGATGGTCACGGTAGAGGACAAGCGCTTCTACTACCATCCCGGCGTCGATCCCGTGGGCCTGACCCGTGCCGCCTGGCGGGCGATCGAAAATCGCGGCACCGGCCGCCGGATGCAGGGCGCGTCGACGATCACGCAACAGGTCGCGCGCAACATATTCCTCAACAACAGCTATTCCGTTGGCCGCAAAATTCGCGAGATCATCCTCGCGCTCGCGATGGAGCGCAAATTCTCGAAGGACCAGATCCTCGAACTGTACCTCAACAAGGTCTATTTCGGCGGCGGCGCCTATGGCGTCGATGCCGCTAGCCGCCGTTTCTTCGGCCACCCGGCGACCCATCTGAGCCTGCCCGAGGCCGCGATCATCGCCGGGCTTGTCAAGGCACCGTCCAACTACAGCCCGACCGCCGACCGCCAGGCCGCGATCGGCCGCGCGGAGGTGGTGCTCGACGTGATGCGCGCGAACGGCGTGATCTCCGACGGCGAACGGGCGCAAGCCGACCTCGCCGAAGTGGCGATGGCGCCCGAACCGCCGCAAAACAGCGTCCGCTACTTCACCGACTGGGCATTGCCGCAGCTCGACCTCTACGTCGATGAGCCCAATGAGCCGCTGGAGGTCTACACCACGCTCGACACGAAGATGCAGAACGCGGCGATGGCGGCATTGCGCGCGAACGCGCCCAAGGGAACGCAGGCGGCGCTGGTCGCGCTGGACCGGGACGGGGCGGTCCGGGCGATGATCGGCGGGCTGGACTATGTTTCATCCAACTACAACCGCGCCACCACGGCGGAGCGTCAGCCGGGTTCGGCATTCAAGCTGTTCGTTTATCTGGCCGCGCTGGAGGGCGGCGTCACGCCCGACACCCATGTCGTCGACGAGCCGGTCGAGATCGACGGATGGAGCCCGCGCAACAGCAGCGGCCGCTATTCCGGCGAGATCGACGTGCGGACGGCCTTCGCCTATTCGGTGAACACCATCGCGGCCAAGCTGGGGCAGGAGACTGGCTTCGACACCGTCGCGGACATGGCCCGCCGCTTTGGCATCACCACGCAGATCACGACAAAGCCTTCGATGGTGCTGGGGTCGTCCGACGTGCGCCTCGTCGACATGACGCGGGCCTTCGCGTCCGTCGCGCGCAAGGGCATTGCCGTCTCGCCTTATGGCATCACCCGCGTCACTACGGCCAGCGGACGGCTTCTCTATGAGCATCAGGACGATACCAGCCGCGTTCTGGTCGCACCCTGGGTCGCGGCGGAGATCACGGACCTGCTGCAAACCGCGGTCAACACCGGTACGGGTCGCGCGGCGCAGATCGGCCGCCCGGTCGCGGGCAAGACCGGCACGACGTCCAGCAACAAGGACGGATGGTTCCTCGGCTTTTCCAGCGGCATCACCACCGGCGTGTGGATGGGCAAGGACAACGCCCGGCCTGTTCCGGGCCTGCAGGGCGGCCGCGCCCCTGCGCGCGCCTTTGCCGACTTCATGCGCGTCGCGGTCGCGCGGCGCCCGGCCGAGAAGTTCGATACCGAGGTGACGCTGCCCGAATGGCAGCTCGAACCGGACAACGAGGCCTATTTCGGCGGGCCAGACGACATCCAGTATGTGGATGAAAACGGCATCCCGATTCCCGGTGCCGCCAGCGACAGCTATCCCGATCCTTCGGCAGGGCCTGCTTCGAGCGAGGACGAGTCACCCGCCCGCATCGATCAGCAATGGATCGACGATGTGCTGGGCCGTGATCGTCCCACGGCACGCAACCCGGTCCCCGGGGATCAGAAGCCCGCCGACGGAAGGACGCCGGCGCCGCAGCCGAGAACCGCACCGGCGCAACGGCCGTCGTCCGCTTCCCCGGCCTCTGCCCCCGTCAGGCCGTAAAGCGGTGCAACCCGGCACCGTGCGCGCGTAACCAGGCGCGCGCCGGTCGTGGATCGGCATCCAGCAGGCGCCTGTGCGCCGCGTGGAATGCCGCGCTGTGGTCCATATGGAGAAGATGCGCCACCTCATGCGCGACGGTTGCGACCCGCACCTCCGGCGGAGCCAGGATCAACCGCCAGCTGTAGCGGATGGCACCACCGCTGGCGCAACTTCCCCAGCGGCTGCGCGGATCGCCGATCGCCACCGAGGCGACCTGCAAGCCGGCCCGGCTGGCCATTTCCAGCGTCTCGTTCCGCAAGGTCGTGAGCGCATGAGCGCGCAGCCACCGCAGAACGCGTCCCGGCACGGCCTCTTCCTCCGCGCCACCGGCGTCAAGCGTCTCCGGACCCAGCTCCACCCGTCTGGTCCGCGCCGGATCCCATGAAATCATCCGCTCGACGCCTTCCACCGGCACCGCCACGCCGGGCATCAGCCGCACCGTCAGGGGCGACACATGGAGTTGGGACGCCACCCATCCGGTCTGGCTTCGCGCCCAATCGAGCGCCGCGCGCTCGGGGCCGCGCGCCGGCATGGACAGGCGCAGCACGCCTCGGCTTACGTCATACCGCAGCCGGTATCCCTTGGCCTGGGCAAAGCGGCGGATGACCACCGGCACATCCTGGCCATCGACACGCACGCAGGGCCGCGCGCGCGGATCAGATCTCGCGCTCGACCAGATGCTCTTCAATGTCCTGATCCTCGGCCTCATCCACTGTCCACCCGCGCACCGACTCGCCCGCGCGATGCACCGCTTCCCTGTCGCCACAGATCAGATAGTGCCATTCCGGCAGCGGCTTGTCCTCGTCGCGGAGGCGATAGGCGCACGTGCGCGGCAGCCAGGCGATGTCGCCCACCGTTTCCGGCGTCAGCCGCACGCAGTCGGGCACGTGATCCCGGCGATGGGCATAGTCGGTGCATTGCGCCCGCTGCCCGTCCAGCAGGCGGCAGCGAATGTTGCTGAAGTAGATGCGGCCGGTATCCTCATCCTCCGCCTTGTGCAGGCAGCATTTGCCGCAGCCGTCGCACAACGCCTCCCACTCCTCCGCGTCCAGCGCGTTGAGGGGCAGATGCCAGAATCGGTCGCGCATGGTGGTCGCCGCCCTATTTCACCCAGCGATCGAGCGCTGCGGCGATCGCCTGCGGCGTGCCTTCCTGCGCGCCCGTCGCCGGGTCGTCGACCGGGAGGATCACCAGCGGCTTGCCTTGCGGATCGAACAGATAGGGGGTGCGGGTATGGCCGACGAGATAGTCGCTCGCTCCCTTGCTGTTCTCCCTGGTGTAGAAGACGGCAAAGGACTTCGCGACGGTCGCCACCTGTTCCGGCGTGCCGGTAAGACCGATCAGGTTCGGATCAAAGGCCGACACATAATTTTTCAGCACGGCCGACGTGTCGCGTTCGGGATCGACGGTGATGAAGATCGGCTGCACCTTCGCCGCGCGCGCAGGATCGTCCTTCGCAAACAGGCGATAGCCCTGGGCAATGCGCTGAAGATCGACCGGACATACGTCGGGGCAATAGCTGTAGCCGAAATAGACGATGCGGTATTTGCCGGTAAACTCGCTCCAGTTCCGCGGTTTCCCATCCTGATCGATGAGGGTGAAGGGGCCCCCGATGCGTGCGCCCTCAAGCTTCGTTTCGGCAGGGTCGGCGGGCATCGCGGAATTGGACGAGTCAGGCTTGGCGCTGCACCCGGCAAGAGCGAGCAGTATCAGCGGAACGGTGACAAGAGTCCTGGTGTGCATCATCAGGCTATCCTTGCAGCGTCACGGCGCCATTGGCAATTGCCAAGGGCACGGGGACTGCGGCATATTCGCGGCATGAACACTGCATCCCCTTTCCATCGCCTGGGGGCCATCCCCGTGCGACACGCGCTCCGGGCCATCCTCATGGTCCTGCTTTTTTGTCCGGCGCTTGCCCATGCCCAGTTCTCGGACAGCTACAAGTTCCTGAAGGCGGTGCGCGATCGCGACGGCGCCAAGGTGATGGAGATCATCGGCAGGCCGGGGTCCACGATCATCAATACGCGCGATCTGCAAAGCGGCGAAAGCGCGCTGCATATCGTGGTGGCCCGGCGCGACACGGGCTGGCTTGGTTTTCTGCTGGGAAAGGGCGCCAACCCCAATCTGGCCGACGCCGAAGGTACGACGGCCCTGATGCTGGCGACGCGGTTGCGTTTCCTTGAGGGCGCGCAAGCGCTGCTCGATCGCGGCGCACAGATCGACAAGGCCAACAACAGCGGCGAAACCCCGCTGATCCGGGCCGTGCAGATTCGCGACCTGCCGCTGATACGCCTGTACATGGCCCACGGCGCCAACCCGGACAAGGTCGACGCGCTCGCGGGGATGTCCGCACGCGACTATGCGATGCAGGGTGGCCGTGATCAGGCGGTGCTCGACCTGCTTGACGGCGGGAAGGCCAAGGCGGTCAAGCGCGGCCCCGTCCAGGGGCCGAGCCTTTGACCTACCGGTAGAAGATATGGTTGTCGATCACCGCCACACGCTGGCGGCTCCAGCCCGGCGACACACGGCGGGCGTGGAAATACAGCGCGCCTTCGGCCTTGCTGTCCCACCCGCCCTGCTGGGCGATCCGGGAAACCGCGACTGAGGTTTTCCATGCCTGCCGGCCCGTGTCCGGCGTCGGAATGACGCCATGACGCACGAAGCTGAACTGTCCAGGCTGACGGACAACGCCGCAGATGCTGTCGCCGAAACGGGAAGACTGCGCACGATTGATGATGACGCGGGCGACCGCGAGCTGCCCCTCAAGGCTTTCGCTGCGCGCTTCATAGAAGACGGCGGTGGCAAGGCACCGGGTTTCGGCATCGAGCGGGGTATCGGCCACCGTGGCGTCTACCATTGCCGCGAGCGAACCATAATCGCGCCCCGGACGGTCTGTGCCGGGAACCTGCTCCCCCTGCTGGGGCAAAGGCTGGATGACCTCTTTCGGCGCACCGAAAACGGTGGCTGAGCCGATCAAACCTTCTTGCGGTTTATCGAGGCTGACGGAACCGGATACCGGTTCCCTTATGGAGGCGGTGGGAACATTCTCATCCGCCAGAGACATGCCGCCCATTCCAAAAGCGGCAAACATAAACGTACATAGCGCCGTCGCGGAGACGGCCTTCGATCTCGACTTCATGTGTCGCAAACGACATGCGGTTGGTCGGCCGGATGCGCCACATCCTCTTATGTTCTCAAGGCGCCGTGCCGCCCCCCGTCTGCGTGTTTACCGCGTTCCGCCCCCTACTGAACGGCGATCGGCAACCTGCGCGTGAGCATTGCGAGGGGGCCTATCTGCGATAAAGCGTTCAATGTCAATCTTGGGCCAGGATAGCAGCGGCAAGCTGTTGCGCATTCGCGATATCAAGTTCGACAACCCACAGATCAGGGTCCACCCTGCAGCGTCTTTCAATATATTGCGTGATCGAAGAGGAGTCCCCCCAAGATTCTGTGGCCGCCGGGGCGAGGACATAACCCTTTGAAAAGTCCGGAACTCTTTCGAACAGGCTGATCTGCTGCTCTGCACCAAGCATCTGAACCAGAATGGCGCCCGCGACCGCGTCGCCCTTGTGCAGCACCGCCGCGAAGCCGCCCTCCGCTTCGGTAACCCGGATCAGCGCCTGAACGAGCAGCCGGCTTGTCGCCCGTACCGCCATTTCAGGCAACCAGCATTTCCGGCGGCATCACTCGGCCGCCGCGTAACCGGGCAACCCCGAAAGTGCATATTGGGATCGCATGAATGTGCCGGTGCCGCGGCCGATTTCCTCGCCCTCGCCGTCTGTCAGCGTGGCCTCGGCGACATAGACGCGTCGGCGCCCGCTGAGCCAGCGCCCCTCGGCCCTGACCTGTCCGGTCCGCAATGGCCGGGTAAACAGCAGGTTGAAGCCGGTGGTCAGCAGGAATCGATCGCTGACGAGGCTGTTGGCGGCGTAAAAGGCGGCGTCGTCCAGCATCTTGAAATAGACGGTGCCATGGACCGCGCCCGCCGCATGATAGAGGGATTCGTCGACACTGAAGTCGATGACGGATCGCCCGGCTTCGGTGATGGTCAAGCGGGACCGAAACAGGCGGTTGACAGGTGCGGACGCATAGAGGCGTTCCAGAGCTCGAAAATGCGCCTCTTCCCCGCTGGGCGCGGGGACCGCGGCAGCCTCAGGCAGCGTCACGCGCCTCGTCTCCGGCGAGCAGCGCCAGCAATGCCTCGTCAGACCCCGTGCCGCGGATACGCGCGGCATTCTGACCGCTGCGAAGATAGCGCGACACACGGGCCAGCATCTTCAGATGCTCGGCACCACTGTCCGCAGGGGACAGAAGCGAAAAGACGATATCCACCGGCACGTCATCGACCGCGTCGAAAGCCAGCGGCGATTCGAGCCGGACGACCATACCGCACACGCGGTCCAGCCGCTCGATCTTGGCATGGGGAATGGCTATCCCCCCACCAAAGCCTGTAGAACCGAGCCGCTCCCGCTCATTGAGGCGATCGAAAACCTCGGCCGGATCAAGCCCATAGGAGCGGCTCGCGATCTCCGCCAGCTTCTGAAACAGCTGCTTCTTGCTGGTCACGGGCAGCACAGCTGCCACCGCCTCCGGAACTATCAGGTCGTGGAAATCAGTCATCAGGTTGCTCAACTCGCGAGGGCTGCACCCCCACCGGCGGCGCATGTATAAACGATGCAGCGCGCCAAGCTTGTCCAAAGCTCGGCGCCATAGGGGCACGCGCCCGCTGCGTCAACACGGCTAGACTCTCTCTAGCATGAGGGCATTAACAAGAGTCTATCGTGGCTCTACCCATCCGATTGATCCATCCTGACGACGATAAACCATATTATAGGACGAAGTTCCTGCGTTGATGAACAGCAGCGCGTTGGTGTTGCGCAGGTCCAGCATCATCACGGCATCGGACACGGTCGCCTCGGGAATGTCGACCCGGGTTTCGGCGACGACGACCGGTGCCTCGGCCGGCTCCTCCTCTTCGGGGGTGGACGCGAACACCCGGTAGGACGCACCGTCGAGCACGGCGACCCCGTTCAGCTCGTGCGTCCGCTCCGCCTCTGCCGCCAGGCTCTGGACATGGCGATCCTTCAGCCGTCGCTTGTACCGGCGCAGTTGCTTCTCTATCCGCTCAGCCGCCTGATCGAAGCAATGATGGGCCTCCTGGGCCTCGCCCGCCCCCTTCAGGATCAGGCCGGCCGTGACATGGCAGACTATGTCGCAGCGAAAACCGCTATGGGGGGCCAGGCCAAAGGTAACCTGTGCCGATATGGTACGGGAAAAAAATTTCTCGGCAATGGACTCCAGGCGGCTCGAGACATGCTTCTGCAACGCCTCGCCGGTATCGACCTGGTGACCGGAAATGCGAATATCCATTTGTATTGCCTCCTTTGCTTTTGCGGGACGGACGCCAGATCCGGCCCGGTATGCGACCTCATGTGGACCCTGTCGGCCTCCTTTCCCAAAGAGGATCGGTCAATGTCGCAACGAACGCGCTGTGCCGCACCAGTTCCTCATCGGTCGGCGAGAAGAGACGCGGGGACCGCGCGGGCCGTTGCGGCAGCTGTATGGTGGTCACGATGCGGCCGTTCGCGCGATCCGTCGCAAGCGCGGCCTGTTCGGCAAAACCCAGTCCGATCTGACGCCCGCCGGTCAGTTCGATATAGACCTGCGCCAGCAGTTCGGCGTCAAGAAGAGCGCCGTGCCGGACACGATGGCTGCGATCGATGCCATAACGAGTGCACAATGCGTCCAGGCTGTGCTTCGCGCCGGGATGGGCGACGCGCGCCATCGCCACCGTGTCGATCATACGGTCGAACGGGATGGCGGAGCGTCCGCACAGGCCCAGCTCATGATTGAGGAAGCCGAAGTCGAAGCGCGCATTATGAGCGACCAGCATCGAATCGCCCAGGAAGTCGAGCAGCGCCTCGACATCATTGGGGAACAGCGGCTTGTCCGCCAGAAAGGCGTCGGAGAGGCCGTGGACGGCCTGGGCCGATGCCGGCATGGGCCGTTGCGGATTGAAATAGCGATGGAAAGTAGCCCCGGTGGGCACCCGGTTCACCAGTTCTATGCAGCCGATTTCGACGAGCCGGTCACCCGTCAGGGGATCAAATCCGGTCGTTTCCGTGTCGAAGATGATTTCGCGCATCGACTCTGTGACTCTCTTTTTCCACTATCCGCCTGCTTTGCGCAGAAGGCAAGCGATCAGCGCGCGGACCTGGGCGCGTGTCCGGTCAAACGTGGCGCCTGTCTCGATGACGTGATCGGCACGCCGCCGTTTCACCGCATCCGGCATCTGCAATGCCCTGATCCGGCGAAATTTCTCCTCCGTCATTCCGGGACGCGCGAGCACGCGCTTGCGCTGCTTCCATGCCGGTGCCGTTACGACGATCACGCCATCAAGCTCCCTGTGTCCGTGGGTTTCGAACAGCAGCGGTATGTCGAATACCACCAGCGGGCGCGACGCGTACCGGCGCAGGAAGTCATGCCGTGCCTCCCGCACCATCGGATGAATGATCGCCTCCAGCGCCTTGCGTTCATGCGGGTGAGCGAGCACGATGGCCGCCAGCCTGGCCCGGTCCAGACCGGCAGGGCCGGTTGTTCCGGGAAAGCGTGCCTCTATCGCGGCGAGCGCCTTACCCCCGGGGCCCTGGAGCCGGTGCACCTGTGCATCGGCATCGAACAACGGAACGCCGAGCCTGGCGATCATGGCCGCGACGGCGCTCTTGCCCATTCCGATCGAACCGGTGAGACCATAGATCTTCGGCATGGTCAGGCGGCGGCCAGCAGAGCGCGCAATTCGGCATCGCGTTCACGCGGCGCCTTCGCATCGAAGAAGATGTCGAACGCAAGAGCCGCCTGACCGATCAGCATTTCGAGGCCATCGATCGTGCGCAGACCGCGCGCCCGCGCAGCGACCAGAATTTCCGTATCGATTGGTACATAAACAATGTCGTACACCATCGCGTGATCGGGCAGCGGCGCAAGATCGAGCCGCAAGGGCGGTTGCCCTGTCATGCCCAGCGGGCTGCTGTTGACGAGAAGGTCAACCGGCGGCAGCGGATCGGCCATGCCGATCACCTTGCCCTCCACGCCTGCACGATCAAGCAGCGCGCGGCCCTTTGCCGCGTCCCGGACCATCACCGAAACGTCGCGAATGCCGATCTGGTTCAGGGCGTAAAGGATCGCGCGGGCCGCACCGCCCGCCCCGATGACCAGCGCGCTGCGCCCGCGCCAGCCCAGCGCGGCGAGCGGCGCGATAAAGCCGCCCGCATCGGTGTTGGTCCCGATCAAAGGCCCGCCGGTCTCACAGGCCACTGTGTTCATGGCGCCGATGACGCGTCCGACTTCGCCCGGGTCGGTCACGTAATCCATCGCCGCGACCTTGTGCGGAATGGTGATGTTGCAGCCCAGCCAGTCGGGATCGGCGCGCCGTTTCAGGAAATAGGCGGCAAGTTCGTCGGCCCGTACATGCGTCTTGCGATATTCGGCCTCGATCCCGAGCGCCCGCAGCCAGAAATTGTGGATGATCGGCGATTTGCTGTGGGCGATCGGATCGCCGATCACTTCGGCATAGGGCAGGGGATCGGCGGCGGCTGTCGTCATGCCGCCAGAACGCCGCGAACGCGCAGAAAGTCAAGCAGCCCCAGCAGCGGCAATCCCTGAATCGCGAAATGTGTCGCACGAATGTCGGAGAAAAGCTGCGCGCCCGGCCCTTCGATCCGGTAGCAGCCGACGCACCAGCGGCATCTTTCCCATTCCTCGTCGAGATAGTCAGCGATGAAGCGGTCCGACAGCACTCGCACGGTCATGCGCGCGGTTTCGATCTGGCGCCAGACCGGGCCACCATTTTCACAGACGACCGCCGCGCTGTGAAGGAAATGGGTACGGCCCGACAGGCGGCGCAGGATCGCGGCGGCATCGTCACGGTCAACAGCCTTGTCGACCATCGCGCCATCGTCCAGCTCCAGCGTCTGATCGGCGCCCAGGACCATCGCAGCAGGAATGCGCGAGGATAGCCGCCGCGCCTTCAGTTCGGCGAGCGCGTCGGCAAGCGTGCGCGCGTCCATCCCCTGGGCCCGGAACTCCTCCTTGAACGCATCCTCGTCGACCTGGGGAGACATTGCCTCGAACGGAATCCCCGCGGCCCCAAGCATCTGCCGTCGGCTTTCGCTCTGCGAGGCGAGTATCAGCTGCGGGGTCGTCACTGCGCCTCCACCGGCGTCACTCCCATGATCCGGTCGTTGAAATGGGTGATAATCGCGGCGGCGGCCTCCTCGATCGATCGGCGGGTCATGTCGATGAAGGGCCAGGCGTGATCGGCTATCAGGCGTCGGGCATAGGCGATCTCCTCCTGCACGCGATCGAGATCGACATAAGCGGTTTCGGGCGCCTGATTGAGCGAAAGCAGGCGATTGCGCCGGATCTGTACAAGCCGTTCGGGATTGATCGTGAGGCCGACGACGAGGGGATGCTGCAGCCGGTAAAGGCTGTCGGGCGGCGGTGATTCCGGCACGACCGGAACATTCGCGGTCTTGTACCCGCGATTGGCAAGATAGATGGAGGTGGGCGTCTTGGACGTCCGCGACACACCGACCAGAATGATGTCCGCTTCCTCCCAGTTTTCCGGCGCGACGCCGTCATCATGCGCGATCGTATACTGGATCGCCTCGATTCGCGCGAAATAGGCTTCGTCCAGTATATGCTTGCGGCCGGGCCGGTTGCGGGTTTCCTGTCCCAATATATTCGACATCGCATCGGTCGCGCTGTCGAGGGGCGCGACATGGGGAAGCCCCAGTGCCCGGCACTGATGCTCAAGCTTGCGCCGCAGCATCGGATTGGCGAGCGTGAAGAGCACGAGGCCCGGATTGGTGGAGATTTCGCTCAATATCCGCCGCAGATGATCTTCCGTCCGCACCATCGGCCAGAAATGGCGGATCGCCTCGACATTCTCGAACTGCCCGATGATCGCTTTCGCAACGCTTTCGAGCGTCTCCCCCGTGGAATCCGACAACAGATGAAGGTGAAGATGTGTCATTGGCATGACTTTGTTGGTGACCTGTGGATAAATCAAGGGACAGAAGCGTCGACAACTTTTCCGCCCGCGTTTTCCGCGTGATCCCGGTGCTTATCCACAGGCAATCCCGGCGGGATATTTTTGTCCACAGGGGGTTGATAGCGGGGATGCTTTTGTCTGTCCCTTGAAAATGCGATGCAAATTTCGTGCCCTTGCTGTTGGCAAAACCGGGGATCACGCATAAACCCCGCTTTCAACCCGCCTATCATCATCAACAATCCTGAATCTAAATATAAAGGGATATTAGAGTCTCATGCACCCGACGTCCGACAGCGGTGTAGCCAAGCCCCTGCTCGCCGTCCTGAACGGTGAGCGCCAGGGGATCGCCCCACGCTGGATGATGCGCCAGGCCGGGCGCTACCTGCCCGAATATCGCGAACTGCGTGCCGACAAGGGCGGGTTTCTCGAACTGGTCTATGACAGCGAGGCGGCGGCGGACATCACGCTTCAGCCGCTCCTGCGCTTTGGCATCGGGGCGGACGGCCTCCACGCCGCCATTCTCTTTTCCGACATATTGATCGTGCCCTATGCGATGGGTCAGCGTTTGTGGTTCGAGGCGGGCGAGGGACCCCGGCTTGCGCCTCAGCTGAGCGAGACGGCGCTTGATGCGCTGGAGCCCGACTGGACGCGCTATGACGCCGTTTACGACACGGTGCGGCGGGTGAAGGCGAGGATCGCTCCGGAAACCACCTTCCTGGGTTTTGCCGGCAGCCCATGGACCATCGCAACGTACATGATCGCGGGGCAGGGCAGCCGGGATCACGCAGCTGCCCGGACGCTCGCTTATGCCGATCCCGAACGGTTCGCGGCGATCATCGATGCGATCATCGATGCGACCGTGCCTTATCTGGTCGGTCAGATCGACGCGGGTGTCGATGCGGTTCAATTGTTCGACAGCTGGGCGGGAAGCCTCTCACCTCGTCAGTTTCAGCAATGGGTGATCGCGCCCAACCGCATGATCGTGGAACGGTTGCGCGCGTTACGTCCAGGTGTTCCGGTTATCGGTTTTCCCAAGGGCGCGGGCGCCAAGCTGGTCGACTATGCGGTGCAGACCGGAGTGGACGCCGTCGGCCTCGATGAAACCGTCGATCCGCATTGGGCCGATGCGGCGCTGCCCGAAGGGCTGCCGGTGCAGGGCAATCTCGATCCGCTCGCGCTGGTTGCTGGCGGTCGATCGCTCGACGAAGCGATAGACACAATCCTTGCAGCATTCCCGCGGAGACCGCATATATTCAATCTGGGTCACGGGATCCTTCCCGGCACACCGATAGCGCATGTCGAGCATATGCTGCGCAAGCTGGGAGGCATGACCAGGTGAATTTCCTCGGCAACGCCTATATCTGGGCCAAGGCTGCGCACGTTATCTTCGTGATTTTCCTGGTGGCGGGGCTGTTCATGATGCCGCGCTTTTTCATCTATCATCAGGAAAGCGCGCCCGGATCGGACGAGGACCGGAAATGGATTCGGCGCGAGGAAAGGTTGCGGCGCATAATCCTCAACCCCTCACTCATGATCGTCTGGCTGCTGGGCCTGATGCTGATGGTGAACGTCCATGCCTGGGACTGGGGATGGTTCCATGCCAAGTTGCTGTTTGTGCTCATCCTCTCGGGCTATCACGGCTGGCTGGTCGGCTATGCGAAGAAGCTGGCGAGGGGAGAGAGAACGCTTTCCGACCGGCAACTGCGGATGCTCAACGAAGTGCCGGGAATCATGGTCGCGATCATCGTGGTCCTGGCCGTCGTGCGCCCGTTCTGAAGCCATCGTCGCGCATCGCAGATTGCTTGACTTGAGGGCGGCTCGCCCTTAACGCAGGCAGACAGCCGGCGCCGTTCGAGTGTGCCGCTTCCTGATTTAGCCGAAACAATCGGCACCTTCCTTCTTTTCCCCGCGATTTTTCTTCCGGATCGTCACCGATGCACCTCAAAGAGCTCAAGCAACGTACGCCCGCAGACCTTGTCACCATGGCAGAGGATCTCGGGGTGGAGGGCGCCTCGACCCTCCGCAAGCAGGACATTATGTTCGCCATCCTGAAGGCCGAGGCCGAAAACGGGGAACAGATCATGGGCGTGGGCACCATAGAGGTGCTGCCCGATGGATTCGGCTTTCTGCGGTCACCCGAAGCGAACTATCTCGCCGGTCCCGACGACATCTATGTCTCGCCCAATCAGGTCCGGAAATTCGGCCTGCGTACGGGCGACACGGTGGAAGGGGAAATACGCGCGCCCAAGGATGGCGAACGCTATTTCGCCCTCACCAAGCTCATCAGCGTCAATTTCGACGATCCCGAGGTCGTGCGTCATCGCGTCAATTTCGACAATCTGACGCCGCTCTATCCGGACGAGAAGCTGCGGCTCGATACGCTCGACCCCACGGTCAAGGACAAGTCGGCGCGGGTCATCGACATCATCGCGCCGCAAGGCAAGGGCCAGCGCGCGCTGATCGTCGCGCCGCCGCGCGTCGGCAAGACCGTCCTGCTCCAGAACATCGCCAAGGCGATCACCGACAATCATCCCGAGGTTTTTCTGATCGTTCTGCTGATCGATGAGCGGCCCGAGGAAGTCACCGACATGCAGCGCAGCGTGAACGGAGAGGTTGTATCCTCCACGTTCGATGAGCCCGCCGCCCGCCATGTGCAGGTCGCAGAGATGGTGATCGAAAAGGCCAAACGCCTTGTCGAGCACAAGAAGGACGTCGTGATCCTGCTCGATTCCATCACCCGTCTTGGTCGCGCGTACAACACCGTGGTTCCCAGTTCGGGCAAGGTTCTGACCGGTGGCGTCGACGCCAACGCGTTGCAACGACCCAAGCGTTTCTTCGGCGCGGCGCGCAATATCGAGGAGGGCGGCTCGCTCTCGATCATCGCCACCGCCCTGATCGACACCGGCAGCCGCATGGACGAGGT